>USKC01000125.1 GCA_900555195.1 uncultured Lachnospiraceae bacterium | reverse complement strand
CGTTGAGTACGATGTGATCCAGGGAGAAAAGGGCCCCCAGGCCGTGAACGTAACCAAGTTATAAGATTTCTGTTGGAGATCCGCTTCCGTTACGAAACCATATTTACTGTAAACACAAACAATCGGGAAGAGTTCCTGTTTCAGAAGAATCTCTTCCCGATTTTCTTATTTTCTTCTATGCGTGTTGCGGACACAGGCAGCCACAGAGTTACATTTCCTCCGCCGCGTATGCCATCACTTTTTCAAATTCCAGCTTTCCGCCGTACAGATCCAGGGCGCTTCCCACAGTGATGTGTATCTTATTTCTTCCCAGTTCCTTAATGCTGCGGATATCTTCAAAAGAGCGGATTCCTCCTGCATAGGTAATCGGTATCCGGTTCCATCTTCCCAGCATGGATACGAGTTCCTTCTCGATTCCGCAGACCTTTCCTTCCACATCCACCGCATGAATCAGAAATTCATCACAAAAGGACGCCAGCATGTCCAGCACATCCTCGTTGAGAATGACCCGGGTATATTTCTGCCATCTGTCGGTCACAATATAGTATGCGCCGTCCTTCTTTCTGCAGCTCAGATCCAGAATCAGCTTCTTCTTTCCCACATTTTCCAGAAGGCGGTTCAGATTCTCATAGGAAATCGTGCCGTCCCGGAATACATAACTCGTTACGATCACATGAGAAGCTCCCGCATCCAGATATTCGGATGCATTTTCCGCCGTGATGCCGCCGCCTGCCTGAAGCCCGCCCGGATATGCGCGCAGGGCAGCAAGCGCCTGCTGCCTGGAAGCTTCATAATAGGGGCTATTCTTGCCGTTTAACACGATTACATGCCCGTTCTTCAGATCTTTTTCTTCAAAAAGCCTCGCATACCAAGACGCATCCTTTTCCGATACGAAATTCTCCTGCGCCTGGTCACAGGTATCCGCCACGCTGCCTCCCACCAGCTGCTTCACCTTACCGTTATGAATATCGATACAGGGTCTGAATTCCATTCCTATCTCCTTACCTCATTCCGCCTTTCCGGCGTTTTTCCAAAAATTAGCTATATTTTACTTGAAAATTTCCTTTTTGACAATTCTTTTTTTGGATATTTTCAGCCAGGATAAATTTTATCGTCTTGAATATACTAAGTATTACGCAGTGTGAAGCATTGCATACGGGCTTAAAATATCTCTCAAAGCCTGGTCTGCCGTACGGGGCTTTATACGCCTCACGGCGCTTTGCATTGGGTTAATATTCATGCATCAGGGTTTTCAGAAAGCCTAAATACGCGACCAAAGGAGTGAATACTATGAAAAAGCGAAACAGGATCATTCCTGCCGCCCTGATTCTTATGATGCTTGCCAGCACGGCTGCCTGTGGAAAAAATAAGCAGGATGCCAATGATATGGCTGACAACAGAGTAGAATCCTCTCAGGCTGCGGAATGGGACAGCACCGCAGATGCCCAGAAGGAAACCGCCGGTTCCAATCATACGGACACGGCTGGGATCAACGGAACAAATAACGGCACCACCGGCGGCAACAGTACCGCTACGGACAGCGACACCATTCTTGATGATGCCAAAAACGCTGCGGATGATGTCACAGATGGAGCCGGCAATGCGATGCAAGATGCAGGAAACGCTGTTGAAAATGCGGCGGATAATGCCGGAAATGCTGTGAACGATATCGTAGAAGGCGCCGGGGATGTGGTAAAAGATGCCGCAGACGGCATTGCTGACGGCGTCAAAGATGCGACCGGCAATAAATAACAGGCTGCTGTCAGCCATTCAAAATTCCGGACCAGCTTTCTGCTGGCCCGGAATTTTGACGTCTCGAAATCCAATTCCGTTCGCTCTTATACGCTCTTTTCCACCAGCGTTCCATCCATATAGGCTGCCAGCAGATTTTCCAGGTGACGGATGCTCTCCTTTAATTCCGCTCCGATATCCGTATCGGCGACGCGAATACGATGCGCAGCCGTCTCCACGATGATGGAATCCGATATGATATCCGATTCTTTCTGTATCGCTGCCTCCGCTGACTCAAAAGGCTCATGGGCCACCAGCGTCATGCCGTGGGAATTGGCCACCAGCGTATATCCTGCAATGCCCGTTTTCCCCTGGTACGCCTTGGAAAAGCCGCCGTCGATGATCAGAAGCTTTCCTCCGCATTTGATCGGCGTCTCCCCTTTCTTCAGTTCCACCGGCACATGCCCGTTGATGATGTGGGAAGTGTTCACATCCAGGCCGAATTCTTCCAGAATCCGGTTCACCACATCTTCCCTGTCCATCAGGCGGTAATAGCTGTTCTTTTTTTCCGTATGGGTGCTTTTATCCTCAACAAAGTACCGCTCGAAAGTGGCCATCTTGTCCTTGCCGAACACGGGCGAGTTAGGCCCTGTCCAGATATACCAGATGATATCCTTTCCCTTCTGCGCATCCTCCTTATTCTTGGAGTAATATCCTTTTCTCGCATAATGCTCCAGGATATCATATAATTTTCTTCCGCTGTATTCCTTTCCGAATACGTTCACCTTCAGGAAATTGCCCTCCTCGTCCATAGGCACACAGCCGTGATAGAGGAGGTTGGAGTTGTGAACCTTATACAGCGTTCCCTTTGAAAAAAGGAAGCGGACATGCCTCTGCAGCTTCTCACAATGCCGGAAGGCCTGGATCAGGCGCTCCACCACCTGTTCCTCTTCTTCAGAGAGACGATAGGGATCCGCCGGATCCACTGTCGGGAAATCCGTATCCCGCATCGGATAATCCACGCCCGCGATGTTCACCGTCTTTTTCTCATAATCGATCTTATCCAGCAGGAGCCTGTCCTCCATGCCGAATTCCGGCCGCCGCTTGATGAGCTGCCCTTCCAGCTTCATCTGAATGATCGTGATGGCCTTGTGCATCCTCATATCGAGATCCAGATCCTTCGTATCATAGCCTTCATCATATTTGATGGAAAAGGCGCTGCAATCCGTATCCGCATAGACATTCATGGCAAAGGTGGCCAGCGGAATCAGATTGATCCCATACCCCTCTTCCAGAATGTCCAGATTTCCATATCTTGCGGAAACCCGGATGACATTGGCAATACAGGCAGCATGGCCGCTCGCCGCTCCCATCCACACCACGTCATGATTTCCCCACTGGATATCCACAGAATGATACTGGCTCAAGGTGTCCATAATGATATGCGGCCCTTTTCCCCGGTCATAGATATCCCCGACGATATGCAGATGATCGATCACAAGACGCTGGATCAAGTTGCAGAGCGCTATGATGAAATCCGGCGCGCGCTCAATGCGGATAATCGTATGTATGATTTCATTATAATAAGCTTCCTTATCCTGTACCTCTTCCTTTTCCGTGATCAGTTCCTCAATCACATAGGAAAAATCTTTGGGCAGCGCTTTGCGCACTTTGGAACGCGTGTATTTGGAAGCCACCCGCTTGGTAATCTGCACGAGCCGGTGGAGCGTAATCTTAAACCAATCTTCCAGGTTCTCCTGATCTTCCTCCTCCCGCATCACAATCTCAAGCTTTTCCTTTGGGTAATAAATCAAGGTAGCCAGGCTGCGCTTGTCCTTGGCCGTCAGGGTATTGCCGAACGCTTCGTCAATCTTGCGCTTTACGCTTCCGGAACCGTTCTTCAGGACATGGTTAAACTGCTCATATTCCCCATGGATATCCGTGAGGAAATGCTCCGTGCCCTTCGGCAGGCTCATGATGGCCTGCATATTGATGATTTCCGTCGATGCATCTGCAATCGTCGGAAACTGTTTAGACAGACTTTTCAGATAGGTGAATTCCAGATCTTCCATGCTTCCTCATCTCCTCCAGGTACACTCAGCCGTCAATCACATCGCTCATATCATACATTCCCGCAGCCTTTCCCTTCAGGAACTTGGCCGCCTGCAGCGCGCCCTTGGCGAACACATTCTTGGAATAAGCTGTGTGTGAAAAGGTAACCACCTCATCCTCCCCGGCGAAAATCACGTCATGCTCTCCCACAATCGTTCCGCCCCTCACCGCTGATATGCCGATCTCCTTCGCATCCCGCTTCTGCCTTCTGCCGCTTCGGTCATAAACATAAGTATAGGCGCCGCCCCGTTCCTCATTGATGGAATCCGCCAGGGCCAGCGCGGTTCCGCTGGGCGCATCCACTTTCTGATTGTGATGTTTCTCCACGATTTCAATGTCGAATCCAGCCTCTGCCAGGACATCCGCCGCCTGCTTCAACAGCTTCAGCATCAGGTTGATGCCGAGGGACATATTGGCGGACTTGAGCACCGCCGCCCGCCCTGCCGTACTCTGTACGCGCTGCAGCTGTTCTTCGGAAAGTCCCGTTGTGCACAGCACACAAGGCGTTCCGGTCCGTCCGCAGTAATCCAGCAACGCGTCAATCGCTTTGGCGGAGGAAAAATCGATGATCACATCCACCTGTTCTTTCCCTTCTTTTTCAAAGGCTTCAATGCTCGGATATACCGGATAGGAATAGGAGCCGCTGTTAAAAGGATCCACCCCTGCTGTAATCTCTGTCTGCGCGTCCTCCGCCGCCAGCCTGGTGATTACCTGCCCCATATGTCCGCTGCAACCATGCATCAGAATTTTAACCATTCTTTTCTCTCCTTCCTAATACGGCCCTCCCTGCCGCAGCAGGATGGGCCGCATCATCCTTCCTCCAAGGGACTGCCGGACGGGCCCAAATAATTTCTCAGGCCCTACCTGTCTTGCCCCGTCCTACAGAATCCCGTATTTCTTCATCTCTTCTTCCAGCTTCGCAGCGTGGGCATCTTCCATCTCGGTCAGCGGACGTCTCAGCGGTCCTGCCTCCATCCCCATCAGGTTCAGCGCCTTCTTCACAGGAATCGGATTCACCTCGGAGAAGAGCGCATTCACCAGGGGAATCGCCTGCAGCTGCATCCTGCAGCTCTCTTCCACCTTTCCTTCAAAGAACTTCTCGCATATATCATGGGTCTGTCTGGGCGCCACATTGGAAAGGACGGAAATCACGCCTTTCGCTCCGAGTGCCAGCATCGGGACAATCTGATTGTCATTTCCGGAATACAGATCCACATCCCCATCCGCCAGGCTCATCAGGTTTGCCACCTGGCTGATATTGTCCGTGGCATCCTTCACGCCCACGATGTTGGGAACTTCCCTGCACAGCCTCACCACTGTCTCCGGCAGTATGTTCACACCGCCCGTCCTTCCGGGTATGTTATACAGGATCACCGGAACATGGATGGACTCAGCGACGATCTTAAAGTGTTCAAACAGCCCCTTCTGGGTGGCTTTATTATAATAAGGCGTTACCAGCAGCACGCCGTCCACCCCTGCCTTCTCAGCTTCCTGGGACAGATAAACCGCCGTCTCCGTACAGTTGGAGCCTGTTCCCGCAATCACCGGAATCCTGCCTGCCACTTTCTCCACACAATAGCGGATCACGCTCAGATGTTCTTCATGGGTCAGCGTTGACGCCTCGCCCGTGGTGCCGCATACAACGATCGCATCGGTCCCGCCGGCGATCTGCGCCTCAATGTGATCGGCGAACTTCTCATAATTCACGCTTCCATCCTCATGAAAAGGGGTTACGATCGCCACGCCTGCTCCTGTAAAAATAGCCATATGTTCCTCCTTCTTCCGCTTTTCTCCGGGCGGTATCCGTTACAATTTTGCCGAAAAAAATTCCGGCCTGCCTGAATATACAGAAAGGGGCCGGAATACACATTCCTCTTCTCCATTACCGATAGCGCCCCATCCTCAACTAGATGACAGTCATACGGTTCTTAACCGCATGCCCAAGAGTCGAGCCACAGGCTCTCTCCTCTTTCGGCGCTCTCCCCTTTCCCTTTTCCTCTCTTGTGCCTGCCACATCAGAAAAGCTACTGTTGAATCACGCAACCTCTATCTGGATTTCATCATAGCACGCGTTCCATGTTATGTCAACCATACACCAGCCCTTTGCATTTCTCCGCGGCCAAGGGGAAGCGGCACGGAGAAATGCAAAGCAAACGGCGGATACCCGCAACCATCCTGCTACATCCACCGCATCTGATTCTTTTTTCATTTAATGGTTCTGATTTCAGTCACATAATCGGCCAGTTCGCAGATCTCACTGCCGATGGGAACACCGGTCAGCATCACATCCGTCTCCCCGCTTCTGGCTGCAAGAACATTCTTCAGGTCTTCAACCGTCACGATTCCGATGTCAATCAGGCCTAAAACCTCATCCAGGATGAGCATATCGCATTCCCCTGTATTGAGCACCTTCTTAGCATAGTTCAGGCCGTTTCTGATATTCTGTACCTCTTCCTCCTGCTTCTGCTTCGGAAGGGATGCAAAATCAACATCCGACTTTTCAAAACGGAACAGCTTGATCTCAGGTTCCAGCCTCCGCGCGTAATCATCCTCTGTCAGCCCCTTTCCTCTCAGGAACTGAATGATTACCACATGCGCCCCCTTTGCCGCAGCGATCAGGCCGCAACCGATTGCCGCCGGGGATTTTCCGTGTCCCGCGCCTCCATAAATGTATATTTTTCCTTCTGCCATATGCATGCCTCTCTACAGTACTTCGCGGCCGGGCCGCAATTTTCTTTTAGTGCTGCAGGATCCGTCCTTTTATGAACGCCGGAACCTGCGCCATTTTCCTGTTCATCATATCATATATGCCTGCCCGACGCAACTTTTAATGTATCCCACATCTGATATTTTTGTATGTTAGACGGTTTTTATACATATATTTTTGTGCATATCGCCCAATTTTTACTCTTTCCTTTCTTCGTCTCCGCTTCCTTCTGCTGTTTTCCTCTCCCGCCTTCTATTCTTCAACGAGTTCCAGTTTGCTGACGGAAACCTCATAGGCTACCCGTTTCTCCAGCTGGTCTTCTCCGATTTTTTTCATATATTCACGGCTCTGAATCCTTCCCCAGATCTCACAGCGTTCGCCCACCTGAAATCCTCCGGCGAACCTGGCGTTCCTTCCCCAACAGATACAGGGAATATAATCCGATTTCCCATAAGGCCGGTTTACCGCCAAGAGCACGTCTGCGATCTCACGCCCCAACGGCGTTTTCCGGTATACAGGTTCCTTGCAGATGTATCCATCCAGATAAATCTGGTTGGTCTTAGAACTTTCTTCCAATTCTTCCACGAATTCAATTTCCCTCACGAACACCGAGAGGATGAGACGGTTCTTCTTCTCTTCATGACGGTTATAGGAACGGAACTGTCCGGATACGCATACATAAGCGCCCTTATAATCCTCTTCCACGTCAATCAGCCTTTCTGAAATCATCAGGGGAATGATGTCGCAGGAATCGCTGAGCCTGGCGACCTCCACATCCAGCATGTAGAAGCCTTCTCCAAAAATCTCGTGGCTGAAGGTGAAATCTCCCACCACTTTTCCCATGATGATTACCTGGTTGTTTTCAATTACCTTATCTGTCATTTCAGTTCTCCCTTCTTTGGCCCTGGGGCCGCCTTTAAGAATTTTTTCCAGTATGTACTAATAGTGTATGGAAAGATTCTCCCTTTCAGAACATACAGGGGTCGGCAGGTTTCTACAGGGTTTGCCGGGAGCTTCGGTTTTTCTACAAAAACTGCGTCAAATTTCCTTTCCCATCGCAAACAGCATGCGCGTCATGTTGTTTGCAGCGGGCGCGGTATGTTGCTTTGTATATAAAAAGGAGCCGGGGCTGCCGCCATCTGGCGGCAAATCCCGGCTCCTGCATCACTGCAAAATCCGATATTCAATTACGGTTCATGTTCGCGCGTTTTCTCTTGGTGGGATCCAGAATCTTCTTGCGGATGCGCAGGGACTTCGGCGTCACCTCCAGCAATTCATCTGTCTCGACGAAATCCAGCGCCTGCTCCAGACTTAAGATCCGGGGCGGCGTCAGCCTCAGCGCTTCATCCGCGCTGGAAGAACGGGTGTTGGTGAGCTGCTTTTTCTTGCAGACATTGACTTCAATGTCCTCTCCCCTTCCGTTCTGGCCGATTACCATACCCGCATAAACCCGTTCTCCGGGGCCGATGAACAGCGTTCCCCGATCCTGGGCATTGAACAGGCCGTAGGTTACGGATTCCCCTGTCTCAAAGGCGATCAGAGAACCCTGTTTGCGGTACTGAATGTCCCCCTTATAAGGAGCATAGCCGGCAAAAGAGGTGTTCATGATGCCGTTTCCTTTGGTATCCGTCAGGAATTCTCCCCGATATCCGATCAGTCCTCTGGAGGGGATGGAAAATTCCAGCCTCGTGTATCCTCCATTGGCCGCTCCCATGTTCATCAGTTCTCCTTTTCTCTGGCTCAGTTT
>USKC01000124.1 GCA_900555195.1 uncultured Lachnospiraceae bacterium | reverse complement strand
GTGCGTAAGGCTGAGCGGCAACGTATCTTTCCTCCCGTGAGCTGCGACTAGCCAATCCGGCGAATTAATGCTACAATAGGCAAAGAAAGCAAAAGGACTGCCCTGAAAGGAATCCAACTATGAAACAGCTTCTTGAAGATATAAAGACAGGACGCTTCCGCCAGGCGTATTTGCTCTATGGACAGGAAACATATCTGAAAAATCAATATCGGGATAAGCTGAAAGAGGCCCTGGTGCAGGAGGGAGATACGATGAATTATTCCTCCTACAAGGGAAAAGATATCAATGTCGGACAGATTATTGATTTGGCCGAGACGCTGCCTTTTTTTGCGGACAGGCGTGTGATACTGATAGAAGAGAGCGGATGGTTTAAAAAGGGCGGGGAAGCGATGGCGGATTATCTGAAAGAACCTTCCGATACTGTATGCCTGATTTTTGTGGAATCCGAAGTGGATAAACGAAGCAGGCTGTTTAAGGTGATGAAGGAGAACGGCTGTACGGTGGAATTTGCCACGCAGGATGAGAATACGTTAAAACGCTGGATCCTGGGAAAAATTAAGAGAGAAAACAAGAATATTTCCTCCGGCGCCCTGGAATTTTTCCTTCAGAAGACGGGCTCTGATATGGAGAATATCAGCCGGGAAATGGAGAAGCTGTTCTGCTATACCCTGCAGAAGGATGTGATTACGGAAGCGGATATTGAACAGATATGCACGAAACAGGTGACGGGACAGATCTTTGATATGGTTGAAGCGATCGGGCAGCGCGCTGGACGCCGGGCCCTGGCGCTGTATTATGATCTTCTGGCTCTGAAGGAACCTCCCATGCGCATTTTGTTTCTGATCGGCAGACAGTTCGGACTGCTGCTGCAGGTGAAGGAACTGGCTGCGAAAGGGTATGATAACAGGAGGATCGGGGAGAAAACGGGGCTGCATAGCTTCATTGTGGGCAAGTACAGAAGCCAGTCTGCCCGATTTGGGACGGAAGAGCTGAAAGGGGCTCTGGAAGCCTGTGTACAGACGGATGAAGATGTAAAGAGCGGACGAATCAGCGACCGCCTGGGCGTGGAACTGCTGATTGTCAGATACAGCAGCGCGCCTTTGGAATAGAATCTGCCGGACGATATGAAGGGACATAAGGCAGAAAGGCGGCAGCCCTAAAGGCGGGCGGCGAAGGATTGTGCAGGAAAGGAGAAAAGAAGATGAGCAAAATCGATGAAGTGAGAGCACAGATGGTGGCAGCGATGAAGAATAAGGATAAGGAAAGAAAAGAGACCTTGTCCATGCTTCTTGCGGCGCTTAAGAATAAGGCGATTGACAAGCGTTCGGATCTGACGGAAGCGGAAGAGAATGAAGTGATCCAGAAAGAGATCAAGCAGACACAGGAGACCATGGATCTGGCTCCGGGGGACAGGACGGATATCAAGGAAGAATGCAGCAGGAGGCTGGAAGTTCTTAAGGAGTTTGCGCCCGCCCAGATGGGAGAGGAAGAGATCAGGGCCCAGATAGAAGAAGTCCTTCAGAGCCTGGGGATAGAGAATCCTACCGGCAAGGACAAGGGCAAGATCATGAAGGAACTGATGCCCAGAGTGAAGGGGCGTGCCGACGGTGCCCTGGTAAATCGGCTGGTCGGTGCGATGCTGGAGAAATAATTGCAGTCATAATGGTTAGGCCCTGTCAGAATGGCTGCCATGTCTGAAACGGCCGTGCTGCCAGAACTGTCGCTGGTAAGACAGAGGAAAGTCCGTTTTATTGTACACCCTGTCCGCCATAATATAGGTATAAGCGGGCGAATGACAGGAGATGTACAGGAAAAGAAAAGAATTCACAAAGACAGGAGGACTGCGCAATCGGAACAGCTGAAGCAGCGAAAGAGAAGCGCTGCCGGCAAGGGTGCATGAGAATGGAAGGAAATGGATGAAGATGGACAGAATGCCAAAGCCAAATGAAATTTATCAGCAGGAACCGGGGATGCTGTATAAAGTGGTTACCCTGGCGAAACATACGCAGACGGGAGAAATACTGGTGGTCTGTCAGGCATTGTATGGAAAATATGAGGTATTGGCCGCACCGTTGGGGCAATTTGTGAAAGGAACGGACGGGGAGAGGGCCAGGGAAATGGATGCAGACAGACCCGCCAAAGGGGAAGAGAGCTCGGGCATGGCGCCCTTTGTTTTGGTTCCGCAGATACTTGGGCAGGTTCCGATAGGAGGCCGAAGCTGGGCGGAGGAACAAGAAAGGCCGCCGGAGAGAACGCAGGAAAACGCTCCGGAAGCATCCCTGGAAGCGTCATCCATGGAAAATTCATCCACGGAAAATTCATCCATGAAAGCCATGGAAGAATCCAGGGAGGAAGGTGGGCTCGATCCGAGGCTCCTTCGGTTTTTGGATGCAGAAACCTATGAAGAGAAACTGGATCTCCTCATACGGATGCATGATGGAATCACGGATGATCTTTTGACAACGATGGCGGTTTCCCTTGATATTGATCTGGAGGAAGGAGAGCTGGAGGAGCGGTATCAGACGCTGAAGAACTGCATCCTCACGCTGGAGAAATACGAATGCAACCGCCTGAGATAATGGGAAGAACCGTGATAATGAGAAGAACAGGATAAGCTGCCGCCTGTCATCTCCTGCCGTCCGCCCGGACGAATGAGCGCAGAGTACTGCGCATTTGCGAAGGAGGAACAAGCGATGGCAAACGAGTTGAATACCAGACTGGTGATCGGCATTTCTTCCAGGGCGTTGTTTGACCTTGAAAAAGAGAATGAGATCTATGAAAGAGAAGGGGCTGAGAGCTACCGGCATTATCAGCTGCAGCATGAAAGAGAGCTCCTGAAGCCTGGCCCGGGATTTGCCCTGGTTCAGGCTTTGCTGGGGATTAACGGGGCGGATGGCAGAGAACGGGTGGAAGTCCTGCTGATGTCGAGAAACGATGCCGAAGCATCCCTGCGCATCTTTCATTCCATCGAGCAATATGGACTGAAGATCAGCCGTGCTGCCCTTTCGGGAGGAGCCTCGCTTTCTCCTTACCTGGAAGCATTCCGCCCGGATCTGTTTCTTTCCGCCACGGAAGAAGACGCAAAGAGCGCGGCTGCTCTTGGAATCGCGTCCGGTCTGGTCAGTCCCGGGGGAGGTTCTGAACGGGCGGCCGGTTTGGAAAGAGGGCCGGTCCGGATTGCCTTTGACGGGGATGCGGTGCTGTTCACAGATGAGTCGGAACGGATCTATCAAACGGAAGGTCTGTTCGCGTTTGAAGAAAATGAGAAGCGCAAGGCATCTGAACCGCTGAACGAAGGCTTATTTGCCGGTTTCCTCAGGAAGGTTGCCGCGATCCAGGAGGAGTTTCCCTCCGGACAGGCGCCCTTTCGGACGGCTCTGGTTACATCCAGGCGGGCCCCCGCTCATGAGCGCGCTATCCGTACGCTGCTTTCCTGGAACGTTCACATGGATGAGGTCTTTTTCCTGGGCGGACTTTCCAAGCGGGAAGTGCTGGAGGCGTTTGGAGCGCATGTTTTTTTTGATGACAGGGCGGAGCATACGGACGGGGCGGGGCGTTCTGTCTGCTCTGTCAGAGTATTATATGGAAACCAAGCTGGAGACATAAGATGAGATATGACAGAATCAGGAAAGGGATTTTCCTGGAGAGGCCGAACCGTTTTGTGGCCTATGTGCTGCTGGACGGGAGAAAGGAAAAGGTACATGTAAAGAATACGGGACGATGCGCTGAACTGCTCCTTCCGGGAACAGAAGTCTATCTGGAAGAGAGTGGCAATCCGGAAAGGACGACAGCCTATGATCTGGTGGCGGTAAAAAAGGGGGATCGGATCGTGAACGTAGATTCTTCCGCACCGAATAAGGCCGTAGGTGAATGGCTGCGAGCAGGCGGGCTGTCTTCGGATACGCAGGAGGTTCGTGCTGAGAAAACCTTCGGGAAATCCCGTTTTGATTTCTGGATGAAAACCAAAGAAGCGGAAAGCTGGATAGAAGTGAAGGGCGTAAATCTGGAAGAGGACAATACCGCCCTCTTTCCGGATGCACCTTCAGAACGTGCCCTGAAGCATGTATATGAACTCATTGAAGCGAAAAAACAGGGCTACGGGGCCGTTATACTGTTTGTAGTTCAGCTTGCCGGCATACGCCGTTTCTGCCCTAACAGGCGGACACAGCCGGAATTTGCGGAAGCGCTGATTCAGGCGGAGAGGGCTGGGGTTCGGATCCTGGCCATGGGATGTGAGGTGACGCCGGAAGAGATGCGGATCGCATATGAGATCCCGGTCGTCCTGGAAGAAGAAAAAAGCGGCCCTGTGCATTTGGAATGGATTGCGCCGCGTCTTCTGCCATGGTATGATAAAAACCGAAGAAGCCTGCCCTGGCGTGAGAGGGCGGAACCGTATCGTGTGTGGGTGTCGGAGATCATGCTTCAGCAGACCCGTGTGGAGGCGGTGAAACCTTACTTTGAGCGGTTCATGGAAGCGCTTCCGGATATCGCCTCTTTGGCTGCGGTGCCTGATGAACGGCTTTTGAAGCTTTGGGAAGGCCTTGGGTATTACAGCCGCGCCAGAAACCTGAAGCGGGCAGCCTGCGAGGTGATGGAGCGGTTCGGCGGCCGGCTTCCGGAGGATGAGAAGGCGCTCCTTTCTCTGCCAGGGATCGGAAGCTACACAGCAGGTGCGATTGCGTCCATCGCATATGGCCATGCGGTTCCGGCGGTGGACGGAAATGTCCTCAGAGTGCTCTCCAGGCTCTGCATGGATGGGCGCGATATGGGAAATGCTAAGGTGAAAAAGGAGATAGAGGCAAACCTGCGGGAGATTATGCCAAAGGAACGTCCAGGGGACTTCAACCAGGCCATGATGGAACTGGGGGCGACTGTCTGCGGCCCGGGCGGGACGCCTGCCTGCGGAGAATGCCCGCTGCAGGATATATGTCTCGCGCACAGGGAAGGAAAGGAACTGAACTTCCCGCAAAAGGCGCCGAAGAAGGAACGGATTGTGGAGGAGCATACCGTGCTTGTGATTCAGGACGGGAAGAGAGCGGCAGTTGTGAAAAGGCCGGATAAAGGGCTGCTTGCCGGAATGTATGGGCTCCCTTCCATGGAAGGGGAGAGAAGCCGGGAAGAAGTGCTCTCTTACCTGGATGAAAAAGGGCTGAAGCCCCTCCAGATCAGAAAGCTTCCACGTTCCAAGCATATTTTTACGCACCTGGAATGGCATATGACGGGTTATGCGGTGCGGGTGGACGGAATGGAAGCCTGTGCGGGAAGGACGGATGGGCTGCTCTTCGTTGACCTGGCGGATACGGAAGAGAAATATCCGATTCCAACGGCTTTCTCGGCTTACACCAAATATCTCGATATTCGGATAGGACACCAAAAGTATGCAAAAGGGAAGGATGAATAGAAGAACGCTTTCCCTCTCTTAGATCATACACGCGCAAAAGTGCGCAGATGGGAGTACAGATGAAACTATTGTCGATCACGGTACCTTGCTACAACTCAGAACAGTATATGAGAAAATGTATTGATTCCCTGCTTCCGGGCGGAGAGGATGTGGAGATCATCATTGTGGATGATGGCTCCCATGACAAAACAGCGCAGATCGCCGACGAATATGCGAAGGAGTATCCATCCATCGTGAAGGTGATCCACAAGGAAAACGGAGGACATGGATCCGGAGTGAACGCAGGGCTGGAGAATGCAACCGGGCTCTATTTTAAGGTGGTGGACAGCGACGACTGGGTGCTGGACACGGCTTATAGGAAGATCCTGGACACGCTGACGGAATTGACGGAGAGCGGAGATATCCTGGATATGATGATATCCAATTATGTCTATGAAAAAGAGGGGGAGAAGCGCAAAAAGGTGATCCGCTATAAGCATGTGCTTCCGGAAAATGAGGTGTTCACTTGGAATGATGTGCATCGGTTCCACAAGGGACAGTACATTCTGATGCATTCTGTGATTTTCCGCACCAAAATGCTGCGTGAGTGCGGCCTTAAGCTGCCGGAGCATACGTTCTATGTGGACAACCTGTTCGTTTACGAACCCCTGCCGTATGTGAAGAAGATGTATTACCTGGATGTGAATTTCTACAGGTACTATATCGGAAGGTCGGATCAGTCCGTAAATGAGAAGGTGATGATCGGAAGGATCGACCAGCAGCTGAAAGTGAACAGGCTGATGGTGGATTATTTTACATCTAAGAAGCAGGCATTGTCCTCTCAGAAGAAGCTGCGCAGTTATATGATCAATTATTTGGACATCATCACCACCGTATCGTCCATCATGCTGATCTGCTCCGATACGGAAGAAAACCTTGAGAAAAAGGATGAACTGTGGAAATATATCAAGCAGAAGGATCGCATGCTCTTCTTCAAGCTGCGCTACGGCCTGCTTGGAAGCTGTACGAACCTGCCGGGAAAGAGCGGACGGAAGGTAACGGTGGAAGGCTATAAACTGTGCCAGAGATTTTTTAAATTTAACTGAGCGCGGAAAGCATAACTTAAAAAGCGTACCAGAGGATTGATATCCAAGGGTACGCTTTTTTGGTGGACATAAGGGCATTCACGAAACAGGATGCTCGTTATTTTTGCATAAATGATAGACCGGATTGAGCTCTATTTGAGTTTGCGGGTCGCACGGCTGGCCCGGTTGCGCCGGGACGCGCGCAGGACGCGCAGATAAGCGAGCAGATCATAACGATATACAACGGCATAGAGCGCACCGGCCATAACGAATGCAGTCACCATATCGAAAACAGAATGCTGCTTCAAAAAGACCGTGGCCAGGATGATAGAAACGCACAGGAAGAAGGAAGCAAAGCGCAACACCTTGTTCTTTCCCAGCTCGCTTCTCCGGAATGCGATATGCGCTCCGATGGAATTGTATACATGGATGCTGGGCCAAAGGTTTGTGGACGTATCCGTCCGGTACAGCAGGGCAACCAGCTGGGTAAAAATATTGTCCCGCGGCATTACGGAAGGCCGCAGATGATGCCCGTTCGGGAAAAAGGTGGACACCAGCAGGAAAACGGTCATCCCTATGCATAAGAAAATGGCGTTTCTGTAATATTCATCCTTGTTGTTCGCAGCCAGGTAAAGGACGACCGCAGGAACGTATAAAAACCAAAGGAAGTAAGGAACGATGAACAATTCGCAAAATGGAATGTAGTCATCCATAAAAACATGGATGATCTGATATTTCCATATGTGCCGTTCCTCCAGCCAGGTGAACCAGATCATGTATATAATAAAATACAATGCAAACGGCAGAAGATGTCTGTATTTAGCATATAGCGTTTTCATAGTTTCAACTGTGCCTCTTCATTCAGGATGATGCCTGTCCTTTCAGACAGAAACGTAAATTGGAATCAGTAATAAAAACGGAGGTATCCACGTCGGCAGCATATGGAGATGTCATCCGACAAGGCCGTAACCTCTCCGTCTGTATGCACCCACAAAGGAGCGGAGGTATGGATCCGAAGCCGGGAAGCATCGTAACGCTCCACGCCTTTATAACGGTAGTGCTGGCCGCGGAAAGCGGTAGGAAGGACCAGAAGCACTTTCCATATGGGAACATCGCTGACCGTACACAGATCCAGCTTTCCGTCCGAAGCATCGGCACCCGGGCAGAAGCAGAAGCCGCCGCCCTCGTAAGGATGAGACATACAGGCGATAAACATGAGCCTGTAAAAGGAAAGAACCTTAAGCGGTTTTCCTTCTTTATCCTCAATGGACAGGGAGGCCTGCGCACGGCCGGACGAAAAGAGCAGCTTCAGCGCAATGCCGAGGTAAGTGAGCTTTCCTAGGCCGATCCGGTTGAAAACATCCTTGATCGGAGAAGCCATGGCCTTCTGGCACACACCTGCATCAAAGCCGATCCCGCAGCTGACGAGAAAACGTCTATCGGGTCGGGAAACCTCCTGAAAAGAGGCCCTTTTCGCAGCAGGCAGGTAAGCGCTGTGGTAATGGAGCACGCCCACGTCCATCCTGTGTTCTTCCGCTTCCAAGAGCAGGTGCTCCAAGGCTTCCAGAGGATCGCCGCTGATGCCGCAGGCCCTCGCAAGGTCATTGCTGGAACCGGCAGGAATATAACTGAAGCGGGTATGCTCAAAGTCCTCAATTCCCTGCAGCACCTCATTGACCGTTCCATCTCCGCCAACGACGACCAGATGAACTTCCTCCTCATCACGCTCAGAGCCGGTCAGCTTCTTGGCCAACCGTGTCATATCGCCTGCTCCTTCGGAGAAGAAAACCTGATAAGAAATACCCTTTTCTTCCAGAGCAGTCCGGACAGTTTCCCA
>USKC01000123.1 GCA_900555195.1 uncultured Lachnospiraceae bacterium | reverse complement strand
GAGACATCTCTTTTGGGATTTGGATGCATGCGTTTTCCGACGCTGCCGGATGGGAAGATAGATGAAGCGGAAGCGGAGCGGATGCTTGATAAGGCGATTGCTTCCGGCGTGAATTATATCGACACCGCTTATCCGTATCATAACGGAGAGAGCGAGCCATTCGTCGGGAAAGTGCTTAAGAAGTATGATCGTTCTTCTTTTTATTTGGCGACAAAGCTTCCTCTTTGGGCGGTGAACAGCATCGAGGATGCGGAACGGATCTTTAAAGAGCAGCTGGAAAGGCTGCAGACGGATTACATAGACTTCTACCTGCTGCATGCGCTGAGCAAGGACAGATGGGATCATATGAAGGAACTGGGCGTGGTGGATTACTGCGCGAAGCTGAAGGAGGAAGGCAAGATTCGGAATTACGGCTTCTCCTTCCATGATGATTATGAAGTGTTTGAAGAGATCCTGCGCTATCGTGACTGGGATTTCTGCCAGATTCAGTATAACTATATGGATACTAAGGAGCAGGCAGGTGATAAGGGATATGCGCTGGCTGAGAGCCTGGGCGTTCCGCTGGTCATCATGGAGCCGGTGAAAGGCGGCAGCCTGGCAGGCTTCTCAGAGGATATCAACGCGCGTTTTGCCAAGATGGATCCGGAGCGCAGCATCGCATCGTATGCGCTCCGCTGGGTGGGAAGCCATCCCAATGTGAAGGTGGTTCTGAGCGGTATGTCCAGCATGGGGCAGCTTGAGGATAACCTGAAAACATTCGGTGATTTCCAGCCGCTTAACGAGAAGGAGAGCGCTGAAATCGAGGATATCGTGAAGGAACTGCGTTCCAGAGTGCAGAATGGATGTACAGGATGCAGATACTGCATGCCTTGTCCTGCAGGCGTGGACATTCCCGGAAACTTTAAGGTATGGAATAATTACCATATGTACCGTACTTACAGCCATGTGAAGAACGCATGGGAAAGGGACATGAAGGACGAAGCGAAGGCGAAGAACTGCATCAAGTGCGGCAAGTGTGAGACACTTTGCCCTCAGAAGCTTTCCATCCGGGATAATCTGGTTCAGGTACAGAAGGATTTGGACGGAAAAATTTTCGCATAGAGGATAAAGTGATTCCAAAGGAAGTATGGAAAAAGCATATAAGCTGGAATTTGTAAATGAACAGACCGGCTCGCTCGAGGTGAACTGCTGCGGCTGCTCCAAAACGGAGCCGCTGCACAGTTTTGGCCCCGCGCTGAAGCCGCATTATATGATCCACTATGTTCTGAGCGGCAAAGGCGTGTTCAGGATGGGAGGAAGGAAATACCCGCTGGAGGCTGGCAGCGGGTTTTTAATTATTCCAGGGGAACTGGCGTTCTATCAGGCGGATGAGAAGGAACCCTGGACCTATGTGTGGGTGGGATTCTCCGGAAGCGGCGCGGAGCCTTTCGTATCCTTCATGGGGCTGTCGGTGAACCAGCCGGTCTTTCAGTCGGAACGGTCGGAAGAACTGTATGGCTGCGTGCGGGATATGATGGAGCACAATACATTTGGACTGGCCAATGAGCTGAGAAGAAACGGACAGCTGCAGATTTTCCTTTCCCTGATCGCGCAGAGCGCGCGCCCTGCGCCGGAAGCCCAGGAGGACCGGGCCAACCAGCATGTGAAACGGGCGGTGGAATTCATCCGGCGCAATTATTCCAACCCGGTGAAGGTGACGGATGTGGCGGATTATGTGTGCATAAACCGCAGCTATCTGTATACATTATTTGAACAGTTCATGGGCATGTCTCCGCAGCAGTTTCTGGCCGCTTACCGTCTCACCAAGGCGTCGGAACTTTTAACAGCAACCCTGCTTCCGGTGGAGAGCATCGCGCTTTCCTGCGGGTATAACGATCCGATCGTATTTGCTAAGGCTTTCCGGCAGATGAAGGGCATGTCCCCTTCCGCGTACCGCAGGAGGATGCAGAAGGAGGAGAACAGGAGAAACAAGGAAGATCTGCGACAGGTGGAGGACTTTATCAGCAGGATAGAAAGAAGGCAGGAAAACTAGTTTTTTTTGCAGGACGGTGAGCCTTCCCATTCGGCTGGAGGGAAAGAAAGTTAACATTTTGACAGGCAGATAGAACAATCTTTGCTTGCCGGGCTCTTTCTTTTGGTATATGATAAATTCAGTTGAAAGCGGTTGCACGGCAAATGCGCATAAGGTATCACGTCAATCACGAAAAGGAGAAGGGATATGAAGGAGAAAATTTTACAGAAATTTGAAGAAATTTTCGGGGATACGCAGGGCGTAAAGACCTATTTTGCCCCGGGCAGAGTGAATCTGATCGGAGAACATACGGATTATAACGGAGGACATGTGTTTCCCTGCGCGCTGACCATCGGAACCTATGGGGTGGCGAGAAAGAGGGAGGATCGGAAGCTCCGGTTTTATTCCATGAACTTTGCGCAGCTGGGCGTGCTGGAGAGCAGCCTGGACGGCCTGAAGCCTGAGAAGGAGGCGGATTGGACCAATTATCCCAAGGGCGTGATGTGGGCGTTTGGAGAAAGAGGTTTTCAGATCCCCTGTGGAATGGATCTGTTGCTTTACGGTAACATTCCCAATGGTTCCGGCCTGTCTTCTTCCGCATCTTTGGAAGTGCTGACCGGCTTCATTCTGAGGGACATGTTCGGCTTTGATGTGACGAACCAGGATCTGGCCCTGATCGGACAGTATTCCGAGAACAATTTCAATGGGGTCAACTGCGGAATCATGGATCAGTTCGCCATTGCCATGGGCAAGAAGGATCATGCGATCTTTTTGGATACCGCAGATCTGAGCTATGAATATGCGCCCATCCATCTGGAAGGAGCAAAGATAGTCATCGCCTGCAGCAATAAGAAGCGCGGTCTGGGTGATTCCAAATACAATGAGAGAAGGAGCGAATGCGAGACAGCCCTTGCAGAGCTTCAGGAAGTGATCGGCATCAAGGCGCTGGGAGATCTGACAGAAGAGCAGTTTGAACAGTACAAGAGTGCCATCAAAGACGATGTGCGCAGAAAGCGCGCAAAACATGCGGTTTATGAGAATCAGCGCACGATCAAGGCGGTTGCTGCCCTGAAGGCGAATGATATCACCCTGTTCGGCCAGCTCATGAACGATTCCCATGTATCCCTCCGGGATGATTATGAGGTGACCGGCATTGAACTGGATACGCTGGTGGAAGAGGCCTGGAAGGTGGACGGCGTGATCGGTTCCCGTATGACGGGCGCAGGATTTGGCGGATGTACGGTGAGCATAGTCCGGACGGATGCAATCGACCGCTTTATCGAACAGGTGGGAGAGGCTTATCTGAAGAAGATCGGCTATGCGGCCGATTTCTATGCGGTTGAGATCGGTGACGGCCCTTGTGTGCTGTAAGAATGGAGATTGGTATGATTCAGAGCAGTATTAGAGAATTGGTGAGATATGGACTGGCTACGGGATTGGTGGAGCCGGAGGATACAATTTATACGGCGAACCGCCTCCTGGAGCTGTTCGGGCTGGATGAGCTGGAAGATGCGGATACGCCCATTACGGCGTCGAAGGAAGAAGAACCCATTCTTGTGGGAAAGCTGGAAGGGATTCTGAAAGACATGCTTGACTACGCCGCAAAGGAAGGGTTGCTGGAAGATGACAGCGTGGTATACCGTGATCTGTTTGACACCAAGATCATGAGCGTTCTGGTGGCGCGCCCCAGCGAGATCATCCGGAAGTTCCGGGAGCGTTATGAAATATCGCCGGAGGCGGCTACAGAATATTTTTATAAATTCAGCCAGGATACAGACTATATACGCCGCTATCGGGTCTGCAAGGATCAGAAATGGGTGGCGCATACCAAATACGGGGATCTGGATATCACGATCAATCTGTCCAAGCCGGAGAAAGATCCCAAGGCGATCGCTGCGGCGAAGACTGCAAAACAGAGCGGCTATCCCAAATGCCAGCTGTGCATGGAAAACGAAGGGTATGCCGGAAGGGTGAACCATCCGGCCAGACAGAACCATAGGATCATTCCCATTACAATAAACGGTGGGGAATGGGGATTCCAGTACTCGCCTTATGTATATTATAATGAACATTGCATTGTGTTCAATTCCAGACATATTCCGATGAAGATTGAACATGATACCTTTGTGAAGCTGTTTGATTTCGTTAAATTATTCCCGCATTATATGCTGGGCTCCAATGCGGATCTGCCGATCGTGGGAGGCTCTATCTTAAGCCACGACCATTTCCAGGGAGGACATTATGAATTTCCCATGGCGAAGGCAGGAATTGACAGGGACTTCACGGTGAAAGGATTTGAGGATGTAAAAGCCGGCGTGGTCTGCTGGCCCATGTCCGTCATCCGTCTGAATGGCCCGGACAGCGGCCGCCTCATCGCCCTGGCGGATGTGATCCTTGAAAAATGGCGCGGATATACGGATGAAGCGGCCTTTATCCTTGCTGAGACGGACGGGGAGCCGCATAATACGATCACTCCCATTGCCAGAAAACGGGGAGAGAACTATGAGCTGGATCTGGTGCTGCGCAACAATATCACCACGCCTGAACACCCCCTGGGTGTCTATCATCCCCATGCGAAGCTGCACCATATCAAGAAGGAAAACATCGGCCTGATCGAAGTGATGGGATTGGCGGTGCTTCCTTCCAGGCTGGACGGGGAGATGGCGCAGCTGGAAAAAGCGATTCTGGACGGCGCGGATATCCGTAAGGACGAGATCCTTGGCAAGCATGCGGATTGGGTGGAGGAGTTCCTTCCTAAATATGATACAGTGAATGCGGATACTATTCATGAAATCATTCAGAAGGAGATCGGCCAGGTATTCATGGAGGTGCTCGAGGACGCAGGTGTATACAAGAGAACGGAGGAAGGCCGGAAGGCCTTTGACCGGTTCCTAGCATATTTGAATCAGGAATAGAAACAAAGCGTCAGCCGTTTGGACTTGGCCGAACGGCGGTCAAAAAGCAGGCGGGGAGAAGCGAGAAGACTTTTTCCCGCCTTTTGCTGCAAAGAGGACAGAACCGGGATGGGGACGAAACGATGAAATTTTTATTAGTTGCCGTAAACGCGAAATATATCCATTCCAATCCGGCCATCCGCAGCCTGCGCGCCTACAGCTGTATGCGGAAACCGGAGTGGGAAAGGCATATTGAACTGGCAGAATATACCATCAACCAGCCGTTTGACCAGATTCTGGCCGATATCTGTGCGCGCAGGCCGGATGCGGTTGGATTTTCCTGCTATATCTGGAATTGGGCAGAGGTGCGGGAGCTGATCGTGGAACTGGCCAAAATTCTTCCTAAGATGGATATCTGGCTGGGCGGGCCGGAGGTGTCCTATGATCCGGAAGAGATCCTGAATCGGTATCCGTCTGTTACAGGCATCATAGTAGGGGAAGGAGAGGAGACCTTTTTTGACCTGATGGGGATGTACCTGGCACGGATGGAGGGAGACGGAGCGCCTGTCTGTCTGGAACAGATCCCGGGCCTGATCTGCCGCAGGGACAGGGAGAAACAGGAGGGAAAAGGCATTCTGTGTACCGGTTCCAGACAGCTTACGGATATCAGCCGTCTGCCTTTTTTCTACGAAACGGACGGCCTGGAGGCGTTTGAAGACCGTATCCTGTATTATGAGTCCTCAAGAGGATGCCCCTATCGCTGCAGCTACTGTCTGTCTTCCATTGATAAGACGGTGCGTTTTCGGGATCTGGAGCTGGTAAAGAAGGAACTGCAGTTTTTTCTGGACAAAGAAGTTCCTCAGGTGAAATTCGTGGATCGAACCTTCAACTGCAACCACGGGCATGCCATGGAGATCTGGCGCTACATTCTGGAACATGATAACGGAAAGACCAATTTCCACTTTGAAATCGCAGGAGACATTCTGACGGAGGAAGAACTGGAACTTTTGGGAAGAATGCGGCCGGGCCTGATTCAGCTGGAAGTGGGCGTCCAGTCCACGAACGTGCAGACCCTTGACGCGATACGGCGCCCGGTGGAGTGGGGACGGCTGAAGAGAAACGTGGAACGCCTGCTGGCAGGAGAGAATATCCACATTCATCTGGATTTGATCGCGGGCCTTCCCTATGAGGATTTTGAGAGCTTCGGCCATTCCTTTGACGATGTGTATGCCTGCAGGCCCCACCAGCTTCAGCTGGGATTTTTGAAAGTGCTGAAGGGTTCCATGATGCAGGAAGAAGCGGAGAAGTATGGCATCGCGTATATGGACAGGCCGCCTTATGAGGTGCTTTTTACCAAATGGCTTTCCTTTGAAGAGGTATGCCTGTTAAAGCAGGTGGAAGAGATGGTGGAGCTGTATTATAACAGCGCGCAGTTCGTCCATACACTTCCGGAATTGGAAAAGCATTTTCCTTCCGCTTTTGGGATGTATCGCAGCCTGGCTGAATATTATAAGGAACAGGGATTTTGTCTGAAAAGCCCTTCACGCGCCTATCGCTATCAGGTTTTGTTCGCATTTGCTGTCAAGACAGATCCGGAACGGGAATCGCTGTACCGGCAGCTGCTGACGCTGGATATGTATTTAAGGGAAAATCTGAAAAGCCGTCCGGCCTTTGCGCTCCCGCTCGCCGGAACGAAGGAAGAGAGGGAAAGGCGGATCCGCTTTTACCAGTCGGAACTGGAACGGCCGGATATTCTGGCTGATTATGTAAAGCAGGGGTGTGATTCCAGGCAGCTGGAACGCATGACGCATATTGAACGCTTTACGCTGCCCGTCTGGGACGGGAAACTGCTGGAGGGAGCGCAGGAAGGGGAATGGTGGCTCCTGTTCGATTATCAGGAAAGGAACCCTTTGAACGCGCAGGCGAGAATCGTGCCGCTTGACTTATAAAGGCGGCGGACGGCGGATAACGGTTCGCGCATAAGATGGAGGTTGGCATGACAAAAGAAGAAAGAGTAAAAAAGACGCTTCTCCTGTTGGATGAACAGTATGGAACGGATACGATCTGTTATCTGGAATATGAGAATGCATGGCAGCTGCTGATCGCAACGATCCTGAGCGCGCAGTGCACGGACGCGCGGGTAAACATCGTCACCCGGACGCTGTTTGTAAAATATCCCAGCCTGGAAGCTTTTGCCGGGGCGGCTCAGGAGGAACTGGAGCAGGATATCCATGCGACAGGATTCTACCATAATAAAGCGAAGAATATCATTGCCTGTGCCAAGGCCATTCTGGAAAGATTCGACGGGCAGGTGCCGCGTTCCCTTGAGGATCTGACTTCCCTGGCAGGGGTGGGAAGAAAGACAGCCAACGTGATTCGCGGAAACATTTATCATGAGCCGAGCATCGTGGTGGATACCCATGTGAAGCGGATTTCCAAGCGCCTGGGCTTTACAAAGGAGGACGATCCGGAGAAGGTGGAACGGGAACTGATGAAGGTTTTGCCAAAGGATCATTGGATCCTGTATAATATGCAGATCATCACGCTGGGAAGACAGCTCTGCAAGGCGATCGGGCCAAAATGTGAGGAATGCTTCCTGGCCGGGGTCTGCCCTTCCTGCGGCTGCGGACGCTCTTCGCGCCGTGCGGGACAGAAGAAGGCGGGTGAAACAAAATGAACGGAGGACAGGCAAGAACGGACGGGGCGGATTACACGAGCGTGGATCTGGAGACCACCGGCCTGTATCCCAAGTATGACAGAATCATTGAGATCGGTGCGGTGCGGGTCAGAAACGGAAAGCCCGCAGCGCAGTACAGCAGCCTGGTGAATCCGGGAAGGAAGCTTTCGGAATGTACGAAGCAGCTGACAGGAATTACGGATGAACAGCTAGAGGGCGCGCCAGGTATAGAAGAAGTGCTGCCTGGCTTTCTGGAATTTGTGGGCAAGGATGTGCTGCTGGGACACAGCCTGCTGTTTGACTTTTCTTTTTTGAAAAAAGCGGCGGTAAACTGCGGACTCACCTTTGAGGCTTTGGGTGTGGACACTTTGATGCTGGCGAGAAAGTTTCTTCCGGAACTGGAAAGCAGAAATCTCGGTTTTTTGTGCAAACATTTTGGAATTACGCATACGGCGCATCGGGCGCTGGGGGATGCGCAGGCGGCCAGCCGCCTCTATGAAATCCTGCGCGCATCCTACTACAACGAAGCGGATTTTGAGCCGAAGCCATTGATATATAAAGTGAAGCGGGAATCCCCGGCCAGCAAGGCACAGAAGGAGAGAATTTACCGGCTGGCAGCGCTTCATCATGTGGAACTTGCGGTGGATGTGGAGAAATTAACCAGGAGCGAAGCCAGCAGATTGGCGGACCGCATCTTGCAAAAACGGGGGGATTCATATATAATAAGCATCTGAACAAGTAGGATAAGCATGGAAATGTCGGGAGGC
>USKC01000122.1 GCA_900555195.1 uncultured Lachnospiraceae bacterium | reverse complement strand
CCGTCAACCGTTACACACTCCTGAGAGCTGTCGGTCATCCTGCTGACAAAATCATAACCGCTCAAATCCTTGATCAGTCCGTTTTCTACCAGATCGGAATAGGACTTAGGCTGTCCGAATATGATGTCCGGCGCTTCATCTGTGGAGAAACGCAGCTTAATTACGTCCGTATAGTTATCCATGGACATAGCTTCCACATTGACTGTCACATCCGGATACTCTTCCTGGAATCCTGCCACCAGGTCGTCCAGCGCCTGCAGCTTGGCAGTCTCTGTCAGATAATGGATCAGGTTCAGTTCTCCGCTGGGATTGTACTCGGTGCTTGCGGTGCTTTCCCCTGCCGCCGTTTCCGTAGACGCTTCTGTGGATGCCTCTGTGGCAGCCGCCGCTTCTGTGGATGCGGCTTCCGCCTCGGATGAGGCTGCCTCCTGTACCACCGTAGACTCCGCAGACGCAGAAGTAGAAGTGCTTCCGCTGGAGCCGCAGCCCGCCAATGCGGTTGCAAGCATTGCAGCGCTCAATAATACGCTTACCAATTTCCTTTTCATATCCTTCCTCCTTCCATTTTCTGTACCTTTGTTCAATACAATCATTATTATATCGGAAAGAAGAGAAAGAATAAATTATACAATATTTGCTTTTTCTTTTTGTGCAATATTAGATTATTTTCGCGTTTTATGATGGAATCTGCGCATCAATCTATGATATATATAGGAATATTCGCCTGAAATAAGCTAAGATTCTATCCATATGTGCCAATAAAATTCGTTTCAATATAAATCAGGCCGGATCCCTGTCTTTTTTAACAGCATACAGCCGCCTTCAGGTAGATCCGACCCATGTCCATTCAGTCGAACAGCGAAAGCTGTCCTTTCTTTTCTCTTTTTAGCCGCGGTGCATCCGCCTTCAGAAGCTTTAAGACAGATGCATCATTTTGCAGCCATTCTACAGCAGCATCCTCATCCAAAATCAACGGCATCCTTGGGTGCACGCCGGCGACAGAATCATCCGCCTGCCTGGTCAGAATGACGAAATGCCCTCCTTCCGCAAAGGCCTTATAGAATCCGGCCATAAGCAGAACGCGCCGATCCTCCGGCAGGGTAAAATAATATTTTTCCTTCTTTTCTGACCATTCGTAGAAACCTGCTGCCGGAATCAGGCAGCGGCGCTTTAGCACGCTTTCCCGGAAACGTTCCTTATCCAGCACTGTTTCACTGCGCGCGTTGAACAAAACCTGCCCTTTCTCAAAACCAGGGAAGCCCCAGGTACAGGATTCCAATCCCGCTTTTTTCTCTTTCACCCGCACAATAGGCGCCACGGAGGCAGGGAAAATATCCCTGCCTCCCTCGATCAGCCTCTTCGGCACTTCCTTGTCTCCTCCGGCATCCACAGACATCCGTATCTGCCTTTCTATCCGGACAAGAAGGCTTTGGAGCCCTTCTTCCATATCGCTGTCAATATAATACCTTCCGCACATCTTTCTTTCCTTTAGGCATCAATTTCTATTTTTCTGTCTCTCTTATTCTCTGCTGCCACGCCGCTTTTCATTCCTGTAATTGACCGGGGTCATGCCGTATGTCTTCTTGAATAACCGGTTAAAATGCTCTGCGCTCTCATAGCCCACGGCCCCCGCGATGCTCTCCACAGTCTGGCCGGTCTCACGCAGGAGATTTGCAGCCTTCTTCAGCCTCGCCTTCTTCACCGCATCCTGGAACGTCATTCCTGTCTTCATGCGAATGTATTTGGACAAATACGGCTTGGACAGATGGAACTCCTCTGCCAGTGCATCCAACGTCACATCCGTATAATGTTTCTGAATATACTTCATGATGTCCACAATCCGCTCTTCCCTGCCCTCAGTAATATTCCGGCTCACCAGCAGCTTATTGACAGCTGAAACCAGGGCAGCGATGGAACTGCGGATGATATCCTCATCTATCCCGACGCCCCAATACATCTTTCCGTCGCACTGGATTCCCACATACGCTGCCGCCTTGGAAGAGGAACCTCTGGAAATCGCGTGCTCTTCGTAAACAGCCAGCTGATAGCTGATTCCAAAATACAGCTTCACCGCATTGCTCACGGCGTCCAGACGTCCATTTCCCTGCGTATCGATCACGCGGCGTTCCCTGCCCTGCTCAATGGTCACTTCCGCGCGGATTCCATTTTCCTGTTTAAAGTGGCACTCAGGGACAGAGAATACGGCCCTGGGCGCAACATAATTTTCCTCGAAAATCTCATATATTGCCTTCGGGGACAGTTCCTGGTGACGCTCATCTGAGATCCCTTTCATCAGATAGCCCACCTCTTCCTTCATTTCATCCGGCAAAGAGATACCGAAATTCTGCTTCAGGATGAACGCAATGCCACCCTTTCCGGACTGGCTGTTGATACGGATCACATCCGATTCGTATTCCCTGCCCACATCCTGCGGATCGATTGGCAGATAAGGAACGTCCCAGCGTTTCCCGCTCTTTCCTTCCTTCCTCCAAGCCATCCCTTTGGAAATAGCATCCTGATGGGAACCGGAGAACGCCGTAAACACGAGATCCCCTGCATAGGGCGTCCGCTCGTAGACACGCATGCCCGTAAGCCGCTCATATGCCTTTCTGACCGCATCGATATGGCTGAAGTCCAGTCCCGGTTCCACCCCATGGCAGACCATATTCAGGGCGAGGGTCACAATATCCACATTTCCGGTACGCTCTCCGTTGCCAAAAAGGGTTCCTTCCACCCGGTCTGCGCCCGCCAGAACGCCGAACTCCGCGTCGCTGATCCCACATCCCCTGTCATTATGCGGATGCACGCTTAAGACAACTGCGTCCCGATATTTCAGATGCTTATGAAGATACTCCACCTGGCAGGCGAATACATGGGGCATCGCCACCTGAACCGTGGTTGGAATATTGATGATCACTTTTCGATCCTGCCGGGGCTGCCAGACATCCAGCACCGCATTGCATACCTCCAGCGCATAATCCACTTCTGTTCCCGGAAAACTCTCCGGGCTGTACTCAAACGTGAAATTTCCATCCGTTTCCTCAGCTAATTGCTTTAAAAGGACGGCTCCGTCCACGGCCAGCTGCTTCACCTCTTCCTTGCTTTTGCGGAAAACTTGTTCTCTCTGTGCCACAGAGGTGGAATTATAAAGATGGATGATCGCATGCGGCGCTCCCTTTACGGACTCAAAGGTCTTCTTAATGATATGTTCCCTGGCCTGGGTGAGCACCTGTATCGTCACATCATCCGGAATCATATTCCGCTCGATCAACTCTCTCACAAAACGGTATTCCGTATCAGAAGCAGCCGGGAACCCCACCTCGATCTCCTTGAATCCGATGTCAACCAGCATTTTAAAGAACTCCAGCTTCTCTTCCAGCCCCATGGGCTCAATCAGCGCCTGGTTTCCATCCCGCAGATCCACGCTGCACCAGATTGGAGGCTTCTCAATGATATCCTTTTTCACCCAATCATAGGTCACTTCCGGCGGCATAAAATAAGATCTTCCATATTTTTCGTTTACATTCGTTCCCATCTTCTCATCCTCTCCTTTTCCTGCAACTGAAAAATCTCTATGGAATCCTCCTCCCAGATTCATCCATAGAGACGCAAATGCCTTCACGCGGTACCACTCTACTTCACAGCGGCACAAACCGCCATGCACTCACCGGACACCAATATGCCCTCTCCCTTTCTACGGCGGAAATTCCGTCCAATCCTACACAGCCTTCCGGCCTTCAGACGGCTGCTCCAAGGTCAGTTCCCCTTCTGCCAACGGCTGCCTCGCACCTTCCGGCAACTCTCTGCTTTCCAGCATCCGGCTACTACTCCTCTTCTTCGCTTTCTGTGTTTTATTTAATTTTTCTTATCCTAACATATTTCCGGATGAGTAGCAAGGTGCATATTTAATCAATTACATTGATCTTTTTTGTTCTATTTTAAAATACTTTCTGCATTCCTCTCGGCATTCCGGCTCTACTTTCAGGTAGTCCATTGCCTGGTCGATTCCTATTTTCAGCGTTTCAGCCAAGGCTAACACACTTTCGGCCATCGCCTCCAGACGCCCCTCCGCACGGCCCTCTAAACGGCCTTCGGCGCGGCCCTCATCTCTGCTTTCCCGGGTTAGATCCTCCAATGCCTTGCACATGTCCACCACTCCTTCTTATCTGAGCGCGCTCTTTATTCATCGTCCCATTCCTCTTCATCATAGTCCGGATACTGCTGAATATGCCCTTTAGACTTGACTATACGCGGCTCAAAACTCTTCTCCGCTTCACTGATTTTGGATACCGTAATGGTGAACATCCAATCATCTCCAAAATCATAATGAAGCGAAAATTTCTGTCCTTTATAAAGTCCGATATTATCAAGGACGATCTTCGTTGAAGGTTCATCTCCCTCTGGAATTAACTGATATGTGTTTTCACTATACTTACGACTATCCATACAGAATTCGTATAGATGTTCATCACTGAAATCAAAAGCTTTCAGGATAATTCCACACAATTGATCCAGCGAATGATTCCCACAGATTTCAATATTTCTATAAACATCCCGCCCCATGCCAGCAGGATATACTTTCATTGAATACTGTTTATTCACTACACGCTCTCCCTACAAAAAGTCTTAAAATTTATTCAAAAGCCTTCTGCATTCTTCCCTATACTCAGGCGCTACCTTCAGATAATCCATCGCCTGGTCAATGCCTATTTTCAGCGTTTCAGCCAGAGCTAATACACTTTCGGACATCGCCTCCAGACGCCCCTCCGCACGGCCTTCGGCGCGACCCTCATCTCTGCTTTCCCGGGTTAGATCCTCCAATGCCTTGCACATGTCCACCACTCCTTCTTCTGGTATGTCCACTTCTAAACCAATCGCCGCACTCAGCACCCTTGCGCTTTCTGCGTTCAGTGACCGGAAGGCCGGATCTGCCTCTAACTCTCTTAAGAACTCCGCTCCCTTCGCAGCCGCCCTGATCCCTCCGAATACCTGACCTAAATCCGTGTGCAGCCGCTTCAGGCTGTCCACGTCCATCTCCGCCGGCGAGATCAGATTCATCCTATAATCCGGCACATAACGCATCACTGCCGGATCCCCTCCCGCCATCATCTCATGCAGGCTTCTCGAACCGTCCCATTTCTCTGTCCCCCAGTACAAAGTGAGCGTGACCACAGGGTTCAGCCTGTCATCCTTCTTCATCCCAGACAGATACTCTGCGCTGCCTCGAAGAAGTCCTTCCTTCCGGTTCTTTCCCGCCAGCTTTTCTGCCTGGGAAGCAAAGTTCATCGCATCGTAAAGCATGTTTCTAAGCGGCATGGCATAGTGGATATGCGTCTGGTTCTCAACGCCGAACAGCACATAAACCGCACCCTCCGCTTCCTTCACCACGCAGGCTTTCAGGATGTCCCTGAACTTTTGGACGGCCTGATATTGCTTTCCATAACAGGGAACGACGATTTCCTCCGCATCTCTTTCCTCAAGGCTTTCTGCAGTTAAGACGGGCTTGCCGCGGAAGATATAGCAGTTAAATAAATCTGCGAACCTCTCATTGTTTGCTATGTAGTTTTTACTGATTGAATCAAATTTTTTCATTCATGCCTTTTTCTAGGCCATGAATTTCTGAACGCAATTTCATTAAGATTATTATAGAAGACTGGCGGAGTTTGTGCAAGGTTTTTGTGGTGCGTTTATCCTTTTTAATAGAATGGACTTTCGGGTTTGGTCACAATTATGACAAAATATCGAAAAGTCCTTCATTTAAAAATCTTACGTTAAGTGAATGAAATATCGCATTACAAAGCCGGCCGGGATACTTTTATAGTTACAGTGTATTCCGTAATGGAGCCTCCTGCGGTCAAGTTATGTCATAACTTTCCGCCTTTTATCCGAACTTTACAAAAAAGTTGCATTGATTTTGCTCTCAAATGGCTCGCCTACAAAGCTTTTGATGTAACAAATTTCCAAATTATAATTACATCAAATAAACTGGTCTTTCCTTAATCTCTCTCGTAAATATCTCTTGTGTACACCTTTTCTTTGACATCATCCAGTTCCTGAGAAGCACGATTCGTAAGGATCACATCCGCGCGAGCCTTAAATTCGTTCAGATCTTGAATAACCTTAGAGTTATAGAAATATTCTTCTTTCAATGTCGGTTCATATACAATTACATTAATTCCTTTGCCCTTGATCCGCTTCATAATACCTTGGATGGCAGAATGCCTGAAATTATCTGAATCTGTTTTCATTGTCAGACGATAAATTCCGACCGTCTGCGGCTTCCTGTCCAGAATCATCTGGGCGATATGATCTTTTCTTGTCTGATTCGATTCCACTATAGCAGAAATCAGATTATTTGGCACATCCGCATAATTGGCACGAAGCTGTTTGGTATCTTTAGGCAGGCAGTAACCTCCATATCCAAAAGATGGATTGTTATAATGGCTTCCAATTCTTGGATCCAGGCAAACTCCGTCAATTATCTGCCGGGTGTTCAGCCCCCGTACCTCTGCAAAGGTATCAAGTTCATTAAAATAAGCTACTCGAAGAGCCAGATATGTATTAGCAAAAAGCTTTACAGCCTCCGCTTCTGTAGAGCCTATGAACAGAACAGGAATATCCTTTTTTATCGCCCCTTCCTGGAGAAGAGCAGCAAACTTGCGTGCCCTTGCAGAATCTTCTCCCACGATAATCCGGGAAGGATACAGATTATCGTAAAGCGCCTTGCCTTCCCGAAGGAATTCCGGTGAAAAAATGATATTATCTATGTCATATCTTTCGCGGATTTTCACTGTATATCCAACAGGAATGGTCGATTTGATCACAACCGTTGCCGTCGGATTTACCCTTGCCACAATATCCAGCACTGATTCTATAGAACTGGTATCAAAAAAATTTTTATCCGGATCGTAATTGGTTGGTGTTGCTATAATAATATATTGCGCATCACAGTATGCATTTTCTGCATCCGTTGTTGCAGTAAGATCCAATTTTTTTTCTGAAAGATACTCCTGAATCTCCTTATCGATGATGGGAGACTTCCTCTGATTGACCATCTCCACTTTTTCTTTTGCTATGTCAACGGCAGTAACCGTGTTATGCTGTGCCAGAAGGACAGCGTTTGAAAGGCCTACATAGCCCAGGCCGGCGATTGTGATTCTCATCTTTATTATCCTTTCAATGTCAGATTATTTCAATGAATCCTTTTAATAAACTCTTTTAAGAAATTATCATAATAGTTTTTTTCATAATGAAATGGAGCTAATCCCCATTTATGGTTTTCACATGCATATGTCGGCTTATTCATTGGGATAATATGACTATTGTCCAAATGAAAATAAAACTTTAATAAATTATAAAGTTTTTTCAATTTCTGATTGAGTTCCCTATATTCTTCAACCTGTTTTTTCTGGAAAGAACAGATTTTATTATTTTTGTCCAAATAATGTCCTACTAAATAACTTTCGTTTATATATATTTGCTCTTTTCTATAGATTTTTAAGATTTCCGAACAATATTTCTCAATTTTTTCTTTAATATAATCCATTTCAAGATCAGATGTATTAATTAAACTATATTTTTGTTTACCATATAATTCATGGTTTTCTAAAACGTCAGACTTTCTCAAATTGGAAGAGTACGTTATCTTACAAGTTGGCCATTTTTCAAAGCAAAGAAGAGGAAAACGCTCATCAATTAAATCAATCAAGAAATAATCTGACAATTTGTCGTTTAGTACATTAAAAACCATCTTGTTGAAATCATAAAAAATCATTCTTCCTAAATAAGCTGGAGATGCACTATAGTCATCTCTTTGCAATTTTAGCGGGTGTTCTGTTACAGAAAAAATAGAATTCCGTGAAATATATACATCAACCTTGAACTGATCTGGTTTCATTTCAAAAGCATCTCTTGTAACACAACTTCCATGAATACTTATACTGATAGTATTTCCATTTTTGTTGTTCATCAATTTCCCCACCAATCGTTTGTATTACTAAAAAAATAAATTACACAATTCTCACAAAAATATTTCGTTTTAAACAGTAATATGTTTTTCTATACTATTCATCACTTCATAATAACATCTTTTCTCATAATGATTAGACGCCAGTCCCCATCTATGATTTGCATCTGCCACTATATTATCAGGCATTTTGACGACTATACTATTCCCGACATGTTTTTTCATTCTATCATAAAAATATTTTAATTTTGTTTTTTTAAGCGTAATATTTTGAATCCTATCGTCACTAAATGCTTTAATTGTATTATCTGTAGCTTGAAACAGATAAACAGGGTATGCTTCATATATAATTATTTGCTCTGGTCTATAAATATTCAAAAGTTTCTTGCAATACGATTCAATTAAAAAGTCAAGAAAATTATTTTCCATTATATATATATCAATAATTT
>USKC01000121.1 GCA_900555195.1 uncultured Lachnospiraceae bacterium | reverse complement strand
ATAAAAAAAATGTACAAGGGCTTTTTCACCAATAACGGCCTATTTTTTGTACTTTTTCAGGTACATATAGACAAGGGAAAAGGGCGCTGGGAGGCGTATGGAGGCGCTCATTTTCCGGAAGGCGGTTTCTGATCAGATGCGGCCCTTCTGTCACGGATACCCTTCAGGATGGCCTGCTTCTTGAGAAGAAGTGTGGGCCTGTCCATGGGCGGGATGCCTTCCAGGCGATAGGGAATGCCCAGCTTCTCATATTTCACCCGGCCCATCGTGTGATAGGGAAGCACATCCAGTGCCTTCAGGTTGCCAAGGCCGCCGATGAACCAGCCGAGACGATAGAGGTACGTCTCGTCATCCGTAACCGTTGGAACCACCACATGGCGGATCCACACAGGGATTTTCCTGCGATCCAGATAGTGGGCAAAACGCAGGATGGTTTCATTGGAATGACCGGTCAGCTGTTTATGAAGTTTGGGATCGATGTGCTTGATATCCAACATCACCAGATCCGTCATGGACAGAAGGCGGTTCAGCTTTTCCATCCATTCCTTATCGGAGGGGGCAAAGGGGATGCCGGACGTATCGATACAGGTATGAACGCCCTCCTGTTTCGCGAGGGTGAAGAGATCCAGAAGGAAATCCAGCTGGAGAAGGGGTTCCCCTCCGGTCACGGTGATGCCGCCGTCCTTGTAGAAACTTTTATTCCTTCTGAACTGTTCCATGATTTTATTCGCTTCCGCGGGACTGCCGGAATTCGGATCCCAGGTGTCGGGATTGTGGCAATACGCACAGCGCATGGGACATCCCTGTAAAAAAAGGACAAACCTGACGCCGGGGCCGTCCACGGTGCCAAAGGTTTCTATAGAATGGATTCTGCCCTGCATATCATGTCCTCCTTTCGTGCATGGCTGTTATGTGAGAACTGCATAATCTATTTTCTGTAATTTCCGCCCGCAGAATGCAGCATAGCGGGAGAACCACCCTTCCAGAATCTCTTTCCAGCCTTCCTGAGGATGTTCCCATATGGAAACCGTGACAGAAAACGAAGAAGAGGCACGGGAGAGCCGGAAGAAACCTACAATCCTGCCCTGAACCAGAATGACGCCTGGGTTGGAAACCGTCTGCCATACCTGCCTGCTTCTGGAAGCGGAAGGCAGGATCAGCTTGCGATCCCGCAATTCCAGATATGGATCGTGCGGAAACAGAGGGCGGAGGGAATGCTGAAAAGGGATTTTTTCCATCCGATGCGTCCCCTCTTCAAAGGCAGGGAGATCTTCCTCCAGAATAAACGCTTTCCCTCTGTCCGTCAATACGGGCAGAAGAGAGGCTGTTTCTGATGCCACAGACCACAGGCGGCGGGCCTGGCCGGGAGAAACGCCGGCCATCTGAGCGAACATATCCGCAGTGGCCGGGGCGAAAAGCTGCAGATACCGTACCACCAGCGCAGAGCATATTTCATCGGAGGGATTGGCGGGAGGCGGTGAAAGCGCGGGCCCGGCCCAGTTGGCAAAGGAGGTGAAGGCGGGTGTACGTCCTTCTCTTTTGCCGAACACCACCAGTCCCTTTAGGGAGCAGGGGCGCAGCAGAAAAGAGACGGCTGCTTCCCCCATGGTCTGGTTGGCGCCATAACAGGAGGGAAGATCCCAAAGCGGCCGTTTCTCTCCGGGCAGATGAGAACGGATTTCATCCGCCAGAACCTGATCCAGGGAAGCTTTGCTCAGAATGGTCTGGTCCTCAAGGCAGCAGGAAACGGCCCGCTCCACATAGGGGAGCAGTTCTTCCTGTGACATATGTAGGGCATCCAAGGCCAACTGGATGCCGTTGGTATAGAGCCAGGCCTCTTCCCTTTGCGGGATCAGAGCGGACAGAAAGAGGGCGCGGTCCTCCATGGGAAAAACGCAGGGAACGCCGCGGAAACTCCAGGCCTGCAGCAATCGCTTGCCGTTGGAAAGCAGCCGGTCCGCTTCCTGCAGGGATGCGGAAGGCATGCGGGCAAACACCGCATCCATCCAGGCTCCGGGCGGTGTATTGGGCATGACCCAGCCGCCGAAGGCCTCCGGAATGGTTGCGGGTTCATATCCTGGCATGAGATGATGCCGTGCCAGCCGGAAAGAGAGGATCTGCTCATCCGAAAGGAGAAGGGAAGGTTGGCGTTTCATGGGAAAACCTCCTGTTGAGAAAAAGGGCGGCCTGCGGCCGCCCCACTCTGGTTACGCATTCTGCGCATGGAATATTTTTCACAAAACGGTTCTTAAAGCGCTTCGTGGAAGGTACGGGAAATGACATCAGCCTGCTGCTGCGGGGTGAGCTTGATGAAATTCACCGCATAGCCGGATACGCGGATGGTAAGCTGCGGGTATTTCTCCGGATGCTTCTGTGCGTCCAGAAGCGTTTCGCGGTTCAGGACGTTCACATTCAGATGATGTCCGCCTTTTTCCGCATAGCCGTCCAATAAAGAAACAAGGTTGTCAATCTGTGCTTTGTTTGCTTCCATAGCTGATCTTCCTTTCTGTATCATTTTATCTGTGTAGTATTCTCATCGCGGGCAGAAATGCCCATGTTAATCCGTTTCGTCCCGATCCAGACCCTCGTGGAGGGTGGGAACGCTGCAGGCAAGCGGCGTGCGGGAACAATCCACACAGCCTTTCTCCACGCTGGGAGAGCTACTCCGCTCGGACGCCCCATCCGCAGGGGAACCGTCCGTGTCCATACAGCCCACATTGATGTGGCCCACACCGCTTTGTGCGCCCTGATCCAACAGCCGGATCAATTCTTCAATCTGTTTATCCTGTTCCATTGTTCCTCTGATTTGCTCATTCTTACTGGTTCAAGTCAAGATCGATCTCAATGTCTCCGGCAAATACCGTATCTTCCTTGCCGAGCGCTCCCGGAATGATGGTGAAGGTATTGGAAATACCATCCTGGGAATCCATAAAGGGCAGCTTGGCAACGGAGGACAGGGAGGCAACAGCGCCATGGGTATCCCTTCCGTGCATCGGATTGGCTCCGGGAGCAAAGGGTACGCCGGCCTTTCGTCCATCCGGGGTCGCGCCTGTGGCTTTGCCGTATACCACGTTGGAAGTGATGGTCAGGACCGATGTGGTGGGGAAGCCGTCGCGGTAGGTGTGATGCCGTCTCACCATGGTCATGAAACGGGAGACCAGTTTGCGGGCGATCTCGTCCACTCTGTCGTCGTCGTTGCCGTACTTCGGGAAATCTCCCGTGATCTTGAAGTCCGTGATGATGCCGTCTTCGTCACGGATGGGTTCCACTTTGGCGTACTTGATGGCGGAAAGGGAATCAGCCACTACGGACAGGCCGGCGATACCGGTGGCAAAGTAACGGCGTACATCCCGGTCATGCAGAGCCATCTGCGCTCTTTCGTAGCAATATTTATCATGCATATAGTGGATGATGTTCAGGGTATTTACATAGACCCCAGCGAGCCATTCCATCATATCCTCAAATGCGGGGATCACCTTGTCGTATTCCAGAACATCCCCTTCATATTTTCTATATTTGGGGCCTACCTGCTTCTTGGTCTTCTCATCGATGCCCCCGTTCAGGGAGTAGAGCAGGCACTTTGCCAGATTGGCGCGTGCGCCGAAGAACTGCATCTCCTTTCCGATCCGCATGGAGGATACGCAGCAGGCGATGCCGTAATCGTCACCGTGAACAGGACGCATCAGGTCGTCGTTCTCATACTGGATGGAAGAGGTCTGAATGGACATCTTCGCACAGTAGCGCTTGAAATTCATAGGGAGTCTGGTGGACCACAGAACCGTCAGGTTGGGTTCGGGAGCGGGCCCCAGATTGTCCAGCGTGTGCAGATAGCGGAAGGACATCTTGGTCGCCATGTGACGGCCGTCCACGCCGACGCCTGCCAGGGATTCCGTGATCCATACCGGATCGCCGGAGAACAGCTCATTATATTCCGGCGTGCGCGCGAACTTGATGATCCGTAGCTTCATGATGAAATGATCCACGAATTCCTGGATCTGTTCTTCTGTGAAGGTGCCCAAGGCCAGGTCGCGTTCTGCATAGATGTCCAGGAAAGTGGACGTGCGTCCCAGGGACATAGCAGCCCCGTTCTGCTCCTTCACAGCTGCCAGATATCCGAAATAGGTAGCCTGGATCGCTTCCTGCACATTGGAAGCCGGCTTGGAGATATCGCAGCCGTAGGAAGCGGCCATCTCGCGCATCAGCTTCAGGGCTACGATCTGCTCGGAGAGTTCTTCACGCAGGCGGATCACATCGTCCGTCATGACCTTACCCGTGGATTCTTTCTGAGCCTGCTTGTCCTCAATCAGCCGGTCGATTCCATACAGGGCGATACGTCTGTAATCGCCGATGATGCGGCCTCTTCCGTATGCGTCCGGAAGGCCCGTGATGATGTGGGCGCTGCGGCAGGCACGCATTTCGGGCGTATAGGCATCAAAAACCCCTGCATTATGCGTCTTTCTGTGGGTGGAGAAGAACTCCGTCACTTCTGGATCCAGCATATAGCCGTTGTCCTCGCAGGCTTTCTGTGCCATGCGGATGCCGCCATAGGGCTGCAGGGCACGCTTAAAGGGCTTATCCGTCTGAAGCCCTACAATCGTTTCTTTTTCTTTATCAAGATAACCGGGAGCGTGAGAGGTGATCGTGGAGATCACTTTGGTGTCCATATCGAGCACGCCGCCCGCCTCGCGTTCCTTCCGTCCCAATTCCAGAACCTGCTCCCACAGGACCTTGGTATTCTGGGTAGGGCCGGCCAGAAAGGATTCATCTCCGTCATAGGGATGATAATTCTTCTGGATGAAGTCGCGTACGTTCACTTCTGTTTCCCAAGCTCCGCCTACAAAACCGTTCCATTCAGTTCTCAAGCTTTTCCTCCTGTTCTGCTGCCGAAGGCAGCATGAATGAAATATGGTCATGAATTTAGGTTCCCCAAAAGCATGACGGAAAATCCGCCTCACAGCCATGGGGCTTTTCCGTCCGCACAAGTATTATATGTTACCCGTTTAACCCGCGTCAAGCGTGAGCTCTCTTTAGACGTGAGATTTTTTATCGTAATGGTTCAGGAAGGCCTGCGGATTTTCGGCGAAGATAGCTTGGAAAAGAACTGGCAGTAGCTTGGAGAGAAGAAAGAAGGGAAAGCGTTTGGAAAATGCAATGGATTGGGCGGAAAATGAACGGAAATAAAAGAGAATTTTAGATATAGTAATATGTAAAAGAAGAGATACTATCGTTTGCCTATCCAAAGGCATTAAAAAAGAATTTGAAAGAAATCTGCCGTCAGAGAGGTTGGGGAGCCTGTTTTTGCTTCCGGTAGGCGGAAGGGCCAACGCCATGGAGGGAGCGGAAGGCCTTGTAAAAAAGGGATACGTCTGAATAGCCACATTCCTGTGAGATCTCAGTAATGGTTTTTTTAGAATAGGTCAGGAGACGGGTGGCATTCATGATGCGGATGTGGGTCAGGTAAGCATGCGCTGTCATGCCGATTTCCGCCTTCAGATGCCGGTTGATATACTCGGAAGAATAATGAAAGCGTTCGGACAGTTCGCGGGAGGTGATGGAAAGGGCATAATTGGAAGAAAGATATTCGGTAACGGAAGCGGTAAGCGTAGAACGGGAACTCTCCTGGGGATACAGAAGGTTAAGCAGATTGTAAAATCCTGCCTGGATTTCCAGAGGATTCTGAAGAGGCTGGGCGCAGAGGGAGCGCAGTAGTTCAAGCAGAGGGAGAAAGAGCGCCTGCTGGAAGCGGCCGTGAATGGGGAGCTGAATGCGGTTCAGCGGCTCGGTGGCATATTGGGCTTCAAAATGAAGATAATAGTAGGCGGCATTGGGGCTGGGAACCAGAGCATCTTGCCAGACGTCTTTGCGCTGAATATACCATTCCCCGGCAGAGATCGTGGTTGGGGTTGCATCCTCTGTAAATTTTAAATGGTTGGAAAGCATAAATATCAGTACGAAATATTCACAGAAACGGGAACAGTGATATTCATGGGCGCCGAAACGCTTCAGATTACAGGTGGTCAGATAAGGCATGGGCGTGCAGCCAAGCAGAAGAACTTGAGAATCCATTGTGTCCCTCCATCAATGAAATACAAACGCCGGCCTTTGGCGAAAATCACGGAGGAAATCCGGCAGCCGGAGGGCGGCAAAGATCTGCACCCAGTATACCATAATGGAAAAGAAAACAGAAGAAAAGGAAGGGAGAAAATAAAAAAATGCATAAAGGGGCATTCCAACATTTAACAACGAATGAACTGCGGCCAGCCGGCTGGCTGAAATGGCAGCTTCAGGTTCAGGCGGAAGGGCTGTCCGGACATCTGGATCTGGTATGGCCAGACATTAAAGAAAGCAAATGGATCGGAGGGGATAAGGAAGGCTGGGAGAGGGTTCCCTATTGGTTGGATGGATTCATTCCATTGGCTTATCTGTTGGACGATGAGGAATTGAAAAAAAGAGCCGACAGGTATATAGACGCCATTTTATCCAGGCAGGAGGCAGATGGCTGGCTCTGCCCCTGCAGTGCCGAGGAAAGGGAACGCTATGATGTGTGGCCTGCCTTCCTGATCGGGAAGGTGCTGGTTTTGTATTACGAATGTACAAAAGACGAACGGATAGAAGAAGCGCTCTACCTTGCAATGAAATGCCTGATGGAACATATTGCCGTCCATACGCTCTTTAACTGGAGCGCAACCCGCTGGTACGAATGCCTGATTCCGCTTCTGTGGCTGTATGAGAGACGAAGGGAGCCGTGGATTCTGGATATGATTACTCTGCTGGAAGCGGAGGGAGTGGATTATGAAAAGCTGTATGGCCGCTTTACGTTTGAACGGCCCGAGCGGAAACGGTACTGGACGCAGATCAATCATGTGGTGAATACGGCCATGGCGCTGAAATGCAGGGCGCTGATGTCTTATGTGACGGGTGAGGACCCGGACGCGTTTGCCCGGAAGATGTATGAGACTCTGATGCGCCATAACAGCATGGTGACAGGCCATTTTACCGGGGATGAATGCCTGTCCGGGGATGCGGCCACACAGGGAAGCGAATGCTGCAGCGTGGCGGAGGCGATGTTTTCCTGCGAGGTATTGCTGGAAGCATCCGGGAATGGCTTCTGGGCGGATTTGCTGGAGCGGGAAGCGTTTAACGCAATGCCGGCGACGACCACGGCGGATATGTGGGCCCATCAATACGTTCAGCTGACCAATCAGATTTTTGCGGGCAGACTGGCGGAGGATGCGGTGCCCTATAACTCGAATTCCGCAGAAGCGAACCTGTTCGGACTGGAGCCCAATTTTGGCTGCTGCACCGCTAATTTCAACCAGGCTTGGCCCAAGTTCGCGCTCTCTGCCATCATGAGAAGTGAAGACGGACTTGCGGTTCAGTCCCTGGTGCCCTGTGAGGCACAGCTTTCCATCAACGGTGTGATGACCAAGGTGCGCGTTTGCTCGGAATATCCTTTCCGTGATGAAGCGGTGATCGAAGTGACCACACAGGGGCCGGTGGAGTGGGAACTGGCCGTGCGCATTCCGGGATTTGCGGACGGAGCGCAGATTGACGGTGAAAAAGTGGAAACCGGAACCTATGTGCGTCTGCGGCGTCTCTGGGAAAATACGGTACGCATCCGGGTAAAGATGGAATTCGAGGCCAGGCTGGTAGACCGTCCGCATGGCGCCAAGGCGGCTGTCCGCGGGCCGCTCGTCTTCAGCCTTCCGATCCGGGCGGAAATTCACAGATTGGAATATGTCCGAGACGGCGTGGAAAGAAAGGCACCCTACTGTGACTATGAGATGTTCCCCGTCTCTGATTGGAATTATGCCTTCCGCCGGGAAACGTTTGAACCGGTATTTGACAAGATTGGAGAATTGCCCTTCTCAAGCGAACATCCTCCCATCCGCCTGCGCGCCCAGATGATCCAAATTCCCTGGGAGGAAAACGGAGGGATCTGTGCGCCTCCGCCACAGAACGCAGTTCCGATCAAAGAAGCGGAAACTGTGCTGCTCCAGCCCTATGGATGTACGGACCTACGCATGACGGAGATGCCCTATCTTCCGGAAGAATAACAGTTTGCCTCGCAGCGGAATGGTTCCGGCCTGGCCCTTTGTGCCTGACGAGCAGGATACAGAGGGCCAGACAGAGACCCTTCATCCGCTGCGTTCCCGCTTTCCTCGGATTCCCTCTGCGGCTTCCCGGCTCACGCGGTCTCCCCTCCAGCCCGCAGGGCACCCGAGCAGCTTATGCCCATGAGGGAGGCCGGCTGTGTTTCTTTCTCCGGCAAGCCTGTGAAAAAATCGTGCTGTTTCTGACCTTTTCAACCAGAGGCATACTCCCGCGCGTCCTGGCGGCGTTGTTTGACGCCCGAAAGGCGGAGTTTAGCCGCCAGGCGGGAGTATGCCTCTGGCTGAAAAGGTCAGAAACAGCCGGTTTTTGAAGTGGCTTGCGGAGAAAGAAACACAGCCGG
>USKC01000120.1 GCA_900555195.1 uncultured Lachnospiraceae bacterium | reverse complement strand
ACTATAGAGGCACAAAAGCGACTCTTGCCTATAATGGGCTCTCATTCTCCGTACCGAAGAACCTCTACATCATCGGCATGATGAACACAGCAGACCGCAGCCTCGCTATGATCGACTATGCGCTACGTCGCCGCTTCAGCTTCTTTGAAGTGGAACCGGGCTTTGATTCCGAGGGGTTCATTCATTACCAGAACGGTCTTAACAACGAGACGCTGAATGAACTTGTTGACAAGGTGAAGGATCTGAACCGTGAAATCTCTCTTGATAAGTCGCTGGGTAAAGGATTCTGCATAGGCCACAGCTATTTCTGCGGAAGGGATGTTTGCACCGAGGAGTGGCTACACTCCATCGTCGACTATGACATTCTTCCGATGCTCAGTGAATACTGGTTCGACGACGCCAACAAGCTCCAGCGTTGGGAGAATATCTTGCAAGGTGTGTTTCAATGATTAAGGATAAGAGCATCTTCATAAAAAACATATACTATATGCTTTCGTATGCCTTCACGACGCTGAATCAAGGCGGTTATGAGGATGTTGCTACCGAAGAGTTCGAGAATACGCATAACCTCTTTGCTGCGATTCTGGCGAAAGGCATCAGCAGACAGCTGGAGGAAGCGATTGGAAACCGGGAAAATATCACTGCTTCCAAGGGGGACCGGGCATTCATTCAGGTGTCGGAGGAAGGAGACCTGGAATACGTCAATGAAGTGATCAGCCCCATCATCTGCGAAGGGGATGTGATCGGAGCGGCCATTCTTCTGAACAACGATCCGAAAGGGAAGATGGGAGAGGTGGAACAGAAGCTTGTTCTGTCCGCAGCGGGATTTTTGGGAAGGCAGATGGAGCAGTAAATCGGGCATGAGACTGAAATCAGGTATGAATCTCTAGCAGGCATAAAGATCAGAAAACGGCACAAATGCAGCCAGGCGTTAAGAACGCCGGCGGCATTTGTGCCGTTTGTGAATGGTGCCTGTTGACGATGTGTATCCGGAAACAGCGGAAACTGTCCGGAACACAGAAACGAAAGGCGGATAAACAGGAGCTCTTACAGATAATCCTGATATTTTTCTTCAGAGGCATCCAGGAAGCAGACGCCGATGATGCCGCGTCCGGTGTGCGCGCCGATGGCGCATCCGACGATGGACACCATGATGTCGGCCGGGTGAAGCTTGTCCTTCAGAATATCGATGACGAACTGCATGGATTCCGGATCCTCACCGTGGCAGACGGAGAAAAGCTGCTTCTGCGGTTCCACACAGTGTTCCGCAGCGTAGTCAGCCAGAGCCTTCAGGGATTTTTTGCGCCCGCGCACGGTTTTGAGCACCTGCAGGGAACCGTTCTTATCCACGATCAGAATGGGTTTCATATCCAGCGTTTCAGCAATTCCGCCTTTGAAGCGGGAAAGGCGCCCGCCCTTGATGAGGTAGGCCAACGTATTGACGGTGAACACATGATGGATATGGGAACGATAGAAATCCGCAGCTTCCAGGAGCAGTTCCTTGGAAGCGCCGTGTTCCTGCATGGTGAGCAGCTTGCGTACCAGAAGGCCAAACCCGGCGGAGGCGCATTTGGTATCGAAAATGGTCAGATCAAAATCAGGGAAATCTTCCAGAATGTTGTTGCGCGCGATATTGGCGGCATTGTAGGTGCCTGCGATTCCCGTGGAAAAGCAAAGATAGAGGACGCTGTCTCCGCGTTCCGCATAAGGACGGAACGCCTCTTCAAACATGGCAGGATTGATGTGATAGGTGCGCACATCCTTGCTGGTGTCATCCAGAATATTATAAAATTCTTTGGTGTGAATGGTTTGTCCGTCGAAATAATCTTTCTCCTCAATCACCACGGGAGTGGGGATAACATGGAGCGCATACCTGCTGATGAGCTCTTCCGACAGGTCGGAAGCGGAATCGGTAATAATTTTTAACATAAAAGTCCTCCATATAAGATAAGTTCAATTAACGCTCAGTGTACCTGCCCCATCTGATCGAGCAACCTGATCCTGGTATCATACAGCTTCTGGGAGAGGTCCACATATACCTGATGCGGATTGACAAGACGCCTGGTTTCATCCCAGAGGGTGTCCAGTTCTTTCTTACAGTATTCCCGGATCTGCATCACGCTGGGAGAGGTATAGACCCGCTTCCCTTTCAGGAAAACGGGAACCATCAGTTCACGAATGGTATAACTGCCGGCAGCCAGCAGGGTTTTCTTCCAGGGCTCCAGCGGATCAAACAGAAGCAGGGGCTGATCTTCATGGAAGGTTTCGTCCGCCAGCGCGATCAGGTCAGCCTTGATCTTGCCGCTTTCCTTTTCATAGATGCGGTAGATGACCTTGTTGCCCGGGTTCGTAATCTTCTCGCTGTTTTCGGAAAGCTTGATTTTGGGGACGAAATTGCCGTTTTCATCCATGATGGCAGCCAGTTTATAGACGCCGCCGAAAGAAGGCCAGTTCTTGGAGGTAATCATATGCGTACCAACGCCCCAGGAAGTGACCGTACATCCCTGCGCCTTCAGGCTGTCGATCAGATATTCATCCAGATCGTTGGATGCGGAGATGACAGCGTCAGGGAAACCTGCTTCATCCAGCATCTTTCTGGCTTTCTTGGACAGATATGCCAGATCCCCGCTGTCTAAGCGGATTCCATAATAAGAAAGGGGAACGCCTGCTTCCCGCATTTCCGTAAAGACGCGGATGGCGTTGGGAACGCCGGATTTAAGCGTGTCATAGGTGTCCACCAGAAGGATGCAGGCAGAAGGGTACATATTCGCATACGTTTTAAATGCGGTATATTCATCCGGGAAGCTCATGATCCAGCTGTGCGCATGGGTGCCCTTGACGGGAACATCAAAAAGCTGTCCGGCCAGCACGTTGCTGGTACCGATGCAGCCGCCGATCATAGCCGCCCTTGCGCCGTAGATGCCCGCATCCGGCCCCTGGGCCCGCCGCAGGCCGAATTCCATGATGCCGTCCCCTCTCGCAGCATAGCATACGCGGGAGGTCTTGGTGGCGATCAGGCTCTGATGATTGATGAGGTTCAGGATGGCAGTTTCGATCAGCTGCGCTTCCATGATGGGGGCGATGACCTTTACCATGGGTTCCCTTGGGAACATCACGCTTCCCTCCGGAATCGCATACACATCCCCGGAAAAACGGAAATCCTTCAGATAATCCAGAAAAGCGTCTTCAAAGATTCCCAGGCTTCTTAGGTACGCCAATTCATCTTCTTCAAAATGCAGATTCTCAATATATTCAATTACCTGCTGGAGCCCTGCGCATATGGCGTAACCGGATTCCATGGGATTATTCCGGTAAAAGGCGTCGAAGATAACTGTTTCATTCCGATCCATATTTTTAAAATAGCCCTGCATCATGGTCAGTTCATACAGATCGGTCATGAGGGTGAGATTTCTCGTCTTCATGTGTTCTCCTTCGCTAAATTCAATGATTATTTGGTACAAATGAATAAGAAAGTGAACAGGATTGTATCCATATTTTACGCGTTTTTCGGCAGGAGCGCAAGCTTTTTAATAGCCGGCATCCCTGAAAGCGGCGGCGCGGCCGTAACAGCCCGGCCCTCTGCTTTCCCCCGTTTCCATGCCCCGCGTATGGCCCGTGCAGGCCGGCGGACTCCGGCGCGGAGGGAGGCTGCGGAAAGCGGCTGGATTTCTTTTCCTGCAAACCTGTGAAAAAATTGTGCTGTTTCTTGCTTTTAAAGGAAGAACGCTTTCCCGCCGCCCTGGCGGCGTTGTCTGACGCCCGCAAGGGCGGAGTTCAGCCGCCAGGCGGGAAATCGTTCCTCCTTTAAAAGTATAGAAACAGCCAATTTTTGAAGTGGTTTGCGGGAAAAGAAATCCAGCCGGGCCCAGCATCCTCGGACGCCAAGGCAGGCATAGGGAGTCCGCAGCGGAGCCAGCAGGGGATAAGAGATGGCGGGGCTGGCCCGGAGAAATGCAGAGACATGCGCGGGAACATCAGTCAAACAGGATTTCATCCACTGTTACAAATTCATATCCCTGAGCCGAAAGTTCGTCAATCACTTCCAATGCAGCCGTTACCGTGGATTCATAGCAGTCATGCATCAAAATGATGTCGTTCTCATGGCTTTTGGTGACCACTTTTTCCGCGACGCAATAGGCGTCATCGGAACACCAGTCCAGGGGATCCACATCCCATAGAACCGGAAACATGTTCAGTTCTGTCTCCAGGCCTTTATCCCAGGTTCCATAAGGCGGCCGCACATACAGCACTTCTTTCCCGGTGATTCCGGTAATGATTTCATTGGTTTTGATCAGTTCATCCCGGAAGGTCTGGCGGTTTTGATCCGTCAGCTGGATGTGGCTGAATGTATGGTTGCCGATCAGGTGCCCATCCTCGCTCATCCGTCTGATGATATCCGGATACGCTTCCGCATTCTGTCCGGTCACAAAAAAGGTGGCCTTCACCCCCCGCTTTGCCAACCCATCCAGCAGCTGAAGGGTATAGTGCGGATGAGGGCCGTCGTCAAACGTCAGCGCGATCTTCTTCCGTTCTTCCATCTCCCCGCTTTCCGCATCAGACTGCACGGAAACAGAACCGGCGGATACCGGAAATCCCGCCCTTCTCTTTTCCAAAGCAAAAAAAGACAGCGCCGCAGCAAAAAGAAGAATCGCAAACACCGCCGTCAGTCTTCTTTCTTTATGCATCCGCGCTGCCCCTATTTCCTTTCTCTCTGTACTATATGCCGCCGCAGCCGGGTCTATTCATTTTCAATCGTGCCTGCGCTCTCCGGTTCACTGTCCAGCTTAACGAGACTGACAAAAATAAGCTTCCATGATGCCCAGATAACGGTTCTGAACGCAATTGCCGGCTTTCCCCTTCTCAGCGACGTCAATATATACGACTGCAATGCCCTGACGGACATCCAGGCGTTGGGCACATTGCCGTCCTTGACACTGGTAATGATAGACGGCTGCCAGAATATCTACGGCGGCAACGCCTTTTCTTCGCAGGTTTCTTCTTTGGATGAACTCCTGAATCCGTAAGGGTTCCGGGCGCAGGGCTGAGCCGTAACAGCCAGCTTGGTTCATTTAATACACTTTATTGACAGAAAGACGCCTCTCCGATATCATAAAGTTGACAAGGAGGGCTGAGAGGCTTGAAAAGAAGAATGAAGACTGTGTCCGTACGCAAGAATAAGTATTTATTCCTCTGTTTGATTACCATTGAACTTTTTATGTCATTTTCTTTCTTGGGTTATATTCATATTGAGCCGGTCTCCCTGACGTTTGTCTATGTTCCTGTACTGATGGCTGGCTGTATTTTGGGAGCGAAAGAGGCGGCTGTGATAGGAGCCATTTTCGGCCTGGCTTCCATGTGGAAAGCGTCCGCTTTCTATGTGACGGCAGGAGATGCGATTTTCTCTCCCATGATAAGCGGAAAACCTGTGGCGAGCATTCTGTTAAGCGTTGGTTCCCGCGCGCTATTCGGCTTTGTCGTAGGTCTGCTTTACAGGGCCGCGGAACGCAGCAAACATCCTCTCCTCGGTGTGGTCGTAGTTTCTTCCCTTGGAAGAACCATCCATGCATTTCTCGTATACACCTTTATGGAGATATTTTTCCCGGAGGCTGGATTAGGCATTTCCAATACGGTGAATGATATCCTTCGTTGGGATTTTATTCCTTTCGTCCTCATCGTAGATGCCTTGGTCGTCCTCTGTTATATTCTTTTTTTCCGTTCCGATACTGTTTTAAAGTTTTTGTACCGGGTGCAGTCTGTGGATCGCTCCCATTCCTTCGCTTTTCATAACCGGCGCAGCACGAAGATCCTGTTCCTGCTCTTGGCTCTGGTGCTCCTTGCTTCCTTCAGCGTAGCTATTTATTTTACCAATCGGCTGGGTATTGTTTTATCCCATTATGGGTTTGATATGTCCCAAAGGGCTTCTTATGATGTGATGCATCTGCAGATTCAGTTTCTCTTTGGCATCATCTCTCTTGCCATAATCGTAATTATCAGCATCGTGGTCTATCAGAAAAATTTTAATTACCTCTATTATGAAGCGAAGCTGGATGGGCTGACCGGGCTGCTGGGCAGGAAGCAGTTTTTTCAGACCGGAGAAGGAATGCTGACCTCCATGGAATGGGAATATGGGGAAAAAACGGGCTGTTTTATCATTCTTGACATAGATCATTTCAAAGAAATCAACGATCTGTACGGCCATCCCGTCGGGGACAGGGTGCTGAAAGAAGTGGCAGCGCATCTGAAGTCCGTGCTGGGCGAACATGGAATTCTCGGCCGCCTCGGAGGGGATGAATTCGTCGCGCTCATTCATAAACCCATGCGAAGAAGGGAAATCGAAGCCAGAATGAACATTCTGCGGGAAAAACTTCAAAAAATACAGCTTGAAGGCAAAACGGTTACCTGCAGCATTGGCGTAATCCCCGTGGAAAAGGGGTACTGCATAGAAGAACTGTATCAAAGCGCCGATCTTCTTCTCTATGAAGCGAAGAAAAAGGGAAAGGATCAGTTCATGTTCGATTCCCGTTTTCAGGTAAAGATATGACTGCCGCCATCCGCGCTTCTGTTTCCCCAGGAGACAGAGGCGCATCCTTTCTCATGCATTGTCAAAATTCAAATTCCCAAGATACAGTTCTTCAAACGCCTCTTCCTCCGCCAGATTCATCCCTTCCGCCCGGGCAGAAAGTTCTCCGGCAAGCGTTCTGATCTCCTCTTTTCCAGCATATAGAGCTGCTCCAAGCAGGGCAGTGTTTCCAACAGCGCGGGCTTTCTTTGCCAGATCTACGGGAAAAAGGCCGATGGAAGCCGCCGCGTTCACATCCAGATAATATCCGAAACCGCCCGCCAGATATACTTCCTCCACTTCGTCATAGGATATCCCCATTCGCTCAAGCATCAGTTCTATGCCGGCGCGTATGGCCGCCTTGGCCATCTGCAGGGCGCGTATATCCTGCTGTCTGACACACAGCGCACCACATTTCCAGCCTGCATCAAAATATGCCCCCTGCAGTAAGCCGGTATCATCCATCGCCCCTTCCTGAAGAAGACTGGCCAGAATCGCCACCATATCCGTTCCCGGCACATTGGCGGATGCGCCGCCCTCAAAGGCCGGCCCCGCTGCTGTGGCAGTGCACAGCAGCCTGTCTCCATACTCCAATGCCATCTCTCCATTGGTTCCCAAATCGATCAGGAGCCTGGCTTTGTCTTTTCTTTCCCTGCCAAAGCCGCAGGCCAGCATACCCGCCAGGATATCCGCTCCCACATACGCGGATATGCCCGGAAGCAGACAAATCTGTCCGCAGCGCTGCTCCTCCAGGCTGACAGGAGTAAAGGGATATTCCCCAAGCCCTGAAGGATCCAGCCCCAGAAACAGGTGTTCCATCACCGTATTGCCGGCCAGGCAGATCTTGGCCGGATTTCTTCCCGCCCGCTTTATGAGCGTCTCTATCCCTGTATGCACAGCCGCCTGAACCGTTGCTTTCAGTTCTTCGGCATGTCCGGCTTTGGCTTCGCTGATCCGGGAGATCACATCGCTTCCCCATCTGCGCTGCGGGTTCTGCACGCTGTATGTATCCGTCACGCACAGGCTTTTTCCCATATCATATGCACATATGGACTCCAGTTCCACCGCATGCATCGCAATCGTCGTGGTGCCAAGGTCAATGGCGATCACATACTCTTCCGGCGCCTTGTTCGTCAAAGCTGCCCCTTCATAGGAAGAAAGGATTTTCACCTCCTGAGGATGGACAAAGGCTTCCCGAATCCGACAGGCCTTTTTTGCGGAATGCATGCAGGCCAGCCTGTATCCCTCCCGCAGCTGCTGCGGCGTCAGGGCCAGCCTGTCTGAAGCTGTGGGCAAAGGTGCGCCTTCCAAAAACTGTATCCTGCATCTGCCGCAGCTTCCTTTCCCATTACAGCAGGTGAGCGGATGCCCATTCATCTTCAGAAGCTGCAGAAACCCTGCTCCGACCGGTGCAGAAATATTCTTTTCCTCTCCGCCTTCACCCGAGACGGTTATCCTAACCTCAGACAAAACGATTGCTCTCCTCATCATAGCGGTAATCGATTCTTCCCATTGTCTCCAGGATTTCTTCCTTATTCAGTTCCAGATCCTCACACAGAGCGTCCAGGCTTCCATAATAATCCCTCAGCTTCAAATTCAGATAACTCAGCAGCATCACCGGATCCTTCGGTATCATATGTGTTTCCTCCGTTTCTCTTTTATATAATATTTTATATTTGCCCTGCCTGTTCCGTATTTTGCACTTTATTGACCGTAGTGTATCATGATTTATCTGAAAGATCAAACCCGGGCGCACCTGGTGCCGCTTTGAATCCCGCATTCCCCTGCCTTTATTCCAGCGCTTCCCCGCCTGCACAGCCCGATCCATTCCCCCATGCATTCGGATTTGCAGAGAGGGCAGCAGGGCCCATCCGGTTCGCTTTTCCCGTAAACCGCTTCAAAAATTGGCTGTTTTTAAGCGATGTATGCGGGGCATTCTTCCGCATGGCGGCTGAACTTCGCCCTGCCGGGCGTCGGACAACG
>USKC01000119.1 GCA_900555195.1 uncultured Lachnospiraceae bacterium | reverse complement strand
TGATGGAATATGAGATGTATAAGTATGAAAGCCTAAAAAAATACAATTTGAGAGAGCAGCTGATGCATCTTATCTTTTATAATGATAATTTTGAACGGGAAGATCTGAGCAGATATTTCCAGGCGTTGAACCTGGAGGAAGACATTCTGAGGGTACCCGTACTTTTGTGGCTGGAAAATGCGCCGGATCAGGAAATTTGGGTGAAAGAACTGCTGGATAAGAATGAGTTCCGATCGAGGCAAGATTTGAGGGGTACCACCCGGGAAGGCTTTTTCTTTTTGTTTATTGCTATGCAGGATTCGTTCCAGAATGCCATGAAAGATTATAAATATGTGGTGGGAGAATATCTCTCCTGCGTTCTGCGTGCGGCCAGAGAGAAGCAGCTCGCTTATAGTGTGTATATTGGCCCCTTGCAGAACGACATTATGAATTATAGACAGGCCTATTTATATTGTATGTGGATGCAGAAGAATTTGCGGGGGAATGAAAAAAAGAGCTATTATTTTTACGATTACGCCATTCGTTATCTTGAATCCCAGGTCTCTGTTTCGGAATTGAACGCGGTATTCCATGTCCTTAAAAGAGAACTTGGAAGCAAATTCCTTGAAAGTTATGCGGAAACCATGGAAGCATTAATCGATGCGGATTATAATTTGACCAAGGCCGGTGCGCTTTTGCATGTGCATAAGAATACGCTGGTCTATAGATTGGATAAGATTCGGGAAGCTTTGAACATGAATCCTCTGAATGCCAATACGGATAGAGAATTCATGGAGTGCTTTTATTACTATCTGAAACGGAAATAAAGGATGTACCTGTCCCCCAATGAACAGACGGCCGATGGATATCGGCCGTTTTGTGTTGCGGGTACAAAGAACCGGGGAGAATTTTGTTGCGGGGGCTGATTTCAGCAAAATTCTGTTTCGTTATAATTAGCTCATAAATCCAGCGGGGGTCCCGTTGGAGAGAGGAACAAATTCATGTAACAGGGAGGTATTTTTATGGGCAAAAAGAAAAAACTGATGGCGCTGTTTGCTTGCGTGGCATTGGTGGCCGGAAGCCTTGCTGGCTGTGGTTCTGCCGGAAGTGAAGCGACAGAACAGGCGGGGGCGACAACACAGGAAACCGCTGCAGCACAAGAGACTGCTGGAGGGCAGGAAGAAGGAACTGCTGCAACAGGCACTGCAGAAGGGGAATCTGCAGCTTCTGAAGTAATCAGTGAAGAGACCGCGACGCTGAAAATGTATGGGCCGGGGCTGTTTGCAACGGTGGGGGAAGAAGGCACGACCGATATGGTAACAGGGGTAAAAAGGCCCGGTTATAATGTGGTTGTGGAGAGATGGAACGAATTATATCCCAATGTAACTTTGGAAATCGAACCGATTCCGTGGGACAACTGGAAGGCAGCGATTCAGACAGCGGCATTATCTGGCGAGTATGACATTCTGATTCATGGAAACGGAAACGCGGATTACTGCCTGGATTTGACAGAATATATCGAGAACGATCCTGAAGTGAGCGAAGCTCTGACGTTCTATCCTTACAGAAGAAATCCGGACAACATGACGGAAGTAAAACCGTATGGCCTTTCCTATACGCTGAATCCGGTGGTTGCAGTAATTGATAAGCAGATTCTTAGCAATTATGGCGTAGAACTGCCTGATTCTGATTGGACATTTGAAGATCTGACCAACATCGCGAAGACCTGTACGGGTACGGATCCGGTTACCGGAAAACAGACGTATGGAATCAGCATGGTTAAAGCTTCTGATGCGTATAAGAATTACATTTTGATCGGCCGCGGATTCGACAACGAAATCTTTGAATTCAGCCCGAAGCTTTCTGAAACAAAGGTATATTTTGATACTCCGGAAACCCAGGCTGTATTTGACTATCTTGCTGAACTGGGACAATATAGCAGCCCGGATTACCTGGAAGGGTTGGATCTGACAAATGCATGGACAGAAGAACATAACATTGCTATGATCTGGGCGGAAGATGTTTATAATGTTTATAATACGATAAAGGCCGCTGGTCTGGAAGATCGCTTTATGTTTGTTCCGCTTCCTAAGATTCAGGAAGGCGACCATGCTGGAATTACCTGTAGCAATATCGGCGATCTGAACATCTGTATTTATAAGGAGACAGAGCAGAAAGATCTTGCTTGGGCATTCCTGAAATTCCTGGTAACAGATCCGGTGGTTCAGCAGTGGTATATTGAGACCAATTCTATTCCTGCAAATGTAAATTATACGGACCTGCTCTATGAATCAATGCCTGCGGATTATGCAGACGCGATTGCGGAAGTGATCAGTACCAGCCCGGAGGGCTATAATTCATCCGCGTCTGTCTGGTATGACAGCACTTGGTTTGGAACATTCCAGAGTGATATTGTAACGGAATTCGACCAGCTCCTGAAAGGAAATGAGACATCGGCGGAAGTGACCAAAAATATTCAGAGCACGGTGGACGGCTACCTGGAAGCACTGGAATAAAGGGACAGATGCAGTTGGATCGGTAATGGATAGGAGGGAGGATCTTCACGGTTCTCCCTCCTTTTAAAAAGGATGGAAAAGATCGGGCAATGGGGAATCAGGGACAGGAGGGATTTTGAAATGAAAGATAAGAATGCTTTCAAGATCAGGATGAAAAGGGAACTGCAATGGTATTCCTTTTTGATCGTCAGCATAATTACATTGATATTGCTCACATATATTCCGATGCTTACAACAATTAAATACAGTTTTTATGATACGAGGGTGCTTACCTTTGGGGGAGAGTTTAATGGACTCACGAACTATAAGGTTCTGATGGGAAACAAAGCTTTTGGCCAATCCCTGATCAATACCTTCGCATTGGCGATTCTCAGCCTTTTGCAGATTCCTGTGGGATTTATTCTCGCATCCTTGATTAATGGCCTCGGAAGAGGAAAGCTTCAGAGCTTTTTCCGGGTATCCTATTATCTTCCTAATATTATCACCGGTGTCAGTGTGGTACTGATTTTCCAGGTGGTTCTGAAGGAAAATGGAGGACTTCTGAACAATTTCCTTTCTTTTTTAACGGGCAGAGAAGTAACCATCGGCTGGCTTTCTGATGCGACCTATTCCAAGTTTGGAGCTACCATCCTGAATATCTGGCAGAACACGGGCTATGCAATGCTGATTAACCTGGCAAGCATGCAGTCCATCCCGACAGAGATCTATGAGGCAGCGGAAGTGGATGGAGCAAACAGCATCAAGAGATGGTTCTACATTACAATTCCGCATATGAAGACATGTTTCGCCTTCTTATTTATCACCACAATTATTAATGGGCTTTCCAGATTTACGGATCTATTTATCATAGGCGGTAATTCTGCCACAGGCAGACCAGGTGGATCCCTTCAGACCCTTTTGATGTATATCTATCAGTACAGCTTTGAATATCCGCAGTACGGCATGGCCAGCGCCGGAGCGATGATTCTGTTTGTACTTACATTTGTTATCACGCTTATTAACCTGAAATTGACAGGTTTCTTTAAGAAGAGCGCGGATTAATTCGGTTGGAAAAGGGGTAGCTAAGATGAAGAAAAAGAAAGTAATGAAATATTTGGTTGCATTGTTGTTGCTTGCGGTTTTGCTGCTGATTCTGACGCCGCTCTTTTGGTGTATTTCCCTTTCCTTTGACCGGAGGGCGTTGACAAATCTGCCGGAATTCTCATTGATACCGCATGAGCCGTCTTTATTTAACTATCAAGCGGCCTGGAATACCATTCCCTTGCTCAGATACTATGGAAATACGTTGTTTTTGACGGTTACCAATACGGTTATTTCCGTATTCTTCGCAATGATGTGCGGATATGCGTTTGCCAAAGGAAAATTCATGTTCAAGAAATTCTGGTTCATTTTCATGCTTGCAGTGATGATGATTCCTTTTGAATCCAGAATGATTCCTTTGTACATCCAGTATAAAGAATGGGGAATGCTGGATACCTATCTGCCTTTGATTTTCGGAAGCTTTTCTTATGTGTACGGCGTCTTTTTTGCCAGACAGAATATAGAAGCCATACCCGATTCGCTGAGAGAATCCGCTTATATCGACGGAGCGGGAGAATGGAGGATCTTCCTGCAGATCATTGTTCCGTTATCCAAACCGCTGATTGCAACATTGTCGATTCTGCAGGTATTGGCGAACTGGAATTCTTATCTGTGGCCGCTGATTGTCATTCGCTCTTCGGAAAAACAGGTAATTTCCGTAGGTGTTGCCATGTTTAATGCGCAGCAGGATGCAATCTATTATGGCCCGAGAATGGCCGTGGCCGTGATCAGCGCGATCCCGTTAACCATTGTATTTCTGTTCCTGCAGAAATATATCGTTCAGAGTATTGCATTGAGCGGAGTGAAACAGTAAAATGCCTTAAAAGACGATAATACAACGCGGCCGGAAGCGGTGTTTGCGGCGGAATGAGAGGAAAAAATGGGGATTATCAGACCGGGGAAAGAAATACCGATTTGGAAGGAAACGGAAGTGCTGGTAGTGGGAGGCGGCCCCGCGGGGATAGGGGCTGCCGTCAGCGCCGCACGGATGGGAAGGAAGGTTCTCCTGCTGGAGAAAAGGGGATTTCTGGGAGGGAACATTACTGCCTGCTATGTGGAAAACTGTAACTATTTTCTGAAAGATACGCCATTTAAGGCACAGGGATTGTATGCGGAAATCGAGGAGCGCTGCTATCAGGAGTTCGGCAATGAAAATCTGCGCCGGAAGAACCAGAAAGCATTCCATAGCGAATATTTGAAGATCTTCCTGGATCGGCTGATGCAGGAGGTAGGGGTGGAGGTGCTGTTCCACTCTTTTGTCAACGAAGTGATCCTGGAGGGAGATCATATTGAAGCGGTGGTGATTCAGACCAAGATGGGACCGGCTGCGGTGAAAGCACAGATCATTGTGGATGCCACAGGAGATGGGGATGTGGCGGCCGGAGCAGGCGTTCCTTTTGAACAGGGCAGGCAGAAAGACGGGCTGTGCCAGCCGGGAACCGTGAATTTCCGGATCACGGGAGCGCATTTGAAGGAAGGAGAGAAAGACCGGCTGACGGAAATCAGCCATATTTTCACACAGGAATCCAGAGCAGGGAACACGGGACTTTCCTGTAAAAAAGAGGACATTCCGTTCGGAAGGGCGACGAATGCAGGGCAGATATCCTATGTGAATTATTCCTGCGCATATGGAATCAATCCTGTGGATCCGAGGGATTTAAGCCGCGGAGAAGCGGAATGCAGGGAATATATTCTGGAACTTTTCAGGTATCTGAAAGGGGAGTTTGAAGATTTCAAAGAGATTGAACTGACTTCTATCGCGCCGGAGATTGGTTTTCGGGACAGCAGAAGGATTTGCGGGAAGTATTGTCTAACCTTTGAGGATCTGGAAACAGAAACGTTGTTTGAGGATACCGTTGTGGCTGCACCCCGGTTTTATGACATGCTTTCACCGGATGGAACGAATGGGGGAGACGGACGTGTGGAAGGGAAAGGCTATGTGGGACATATCTTTGAGCCGGTTACGGATGGAAGGATGTTCTATGTGCCTTATCGCTGTCTGGTTCCGGTAAAGACGGACAATCTTTTGGTGGCCGGACGCTGTATCAGCGCAGACCATGTGGCGGAAAGCGGCATCCGGGCGGTATCCATCTGCATGATGATGGGGCAGGCAGCGGGGACTGCAGGGGCTATTGCGGTTGCCAGAAAGGAATGCCCGGAAAGAGTGGATGTGGGAACGCTTCAGGAACAGCTGAGAAAGCAGGGACTTGTGATACCGAAGAAGGGGAATTATGCGGAATGAAAGAACGAAGGGATTTGACCGGATGTGAAAATGGGGAAATAGAGGGGGGAGTGTGGAAGCTAAAGAGAATTGAACCGCAGGAATCGATTGATCCGGCAAGGGCCTGTGAAGAAGAAGGATGGCTTCCTATTTCCAAAATGCCCGCCCAGGTTGCGGATATTCTGTATGAGAACGGCCTCCTTCCGGAAGAATATCGGGTGGGCTGGTGCTGTGAAACATTGTGGATAGAGCGGTATGACTGGCTGTATTGCTGCCTGTTTCGCGCGAAGGAAACGCGCGGTGCGGGATTTTTGTTTGAAGGGCTTGATACCTTTGCGGATATTTGGCTGAATGGAATACGGATCGGGAGGCATGAGGATTTTTATGCCGCAGGAGATTGACGTAAGCGGCTTGATTCGTGAAGAAAATGTGCTGCTGCTTCATTTTCACAGAGTTTCCGACATCCTGGAGGCCAAGGAATGGGATGAGAAATGGGAGGGGGCGGTCACGCGCTGCAAGCAGATCCGCAAGCCGATCCATGACTTCCCTCCGGAAGGCTGGAGCGGAGAGGAGGAGAGCAACTATCAGGGTGCAGTTCCCTATTTTACTCCGATTGGCGTCTATGGAAAAATTTTCTTTTTGACATGGCAGGAAGGAAGATTGGAGGAGGTATGGGCAAACATATCCGTGGATGAAACGTATGACGGAACCATCCGTGTCCGCGCCAAAGGATTCGGACCGGACAGCAGCCTTGCATATGAAGTTTGGTATGGAGAGGAAAGGGTACAAGAAGGGGACCTTCCATTGGAACGGATGGCCGAAGAACGGTTTGAGGCGGATGCCGGAATTCATATCCGTAAGCCGCAGCTATGGAATCCGCGCGGCTTTGGAGAGCAGCACCGGTACTTGCTGCGCATCCTCCTTCGGTGCGACGGGAAAACGGCTGATGTATGGGAAAGAATGATCGGTTTTCGCAGAGTGGAAATGCCCTCCTGCCTGGAATATCGGATCAATGGGAAAAAAGTGCGGCTGTGGGGAGGAAGTATGGATCCCATGCAGGGATATACGCATTGTTATTGCGAAGAACGCGCACAGCGCCTATTTGAAATGGTGGAAAATGCCCATATGAATACCTTAAGAATCTGGGGGGAAGGGATTCCGCAGCCAGATGCTTTCTATGAGGAAGCGGACAGAAGAGGAATTCTGGTCTGGCAGGAATTTTTCCTGGGGCATGGCGCCTATCCGGATACGGATGAGATCAAAGAAGCCTGCCAAAAAGAAGCGGAAGCGCTGGTAAAGAGACTCGCACATCATCCTTCCCTGCTGATGTGGTGCGGAGGAAATGAGACGATTATGGGGGCCGAATTCGCAGGAAAATATCCCTTTGGCAAGGAAATCCTGTTGAAAACATTCCCTGAAGTGGTTAAGAGGCTGGACGAAGGGAGGTACTATCATCCCAATTCGCCGTATGGGGGAGAATGGAGCAACGATCCGCGGGAAGGAGACTATCATACCTATGATTGCGTATGGCAGTATCCCTATCAGGATTATCCGGCGTTTATCAGCGAACATATCCGTACGGCTCCGCCTGCACCCTGGAGCCTGCGCAGAATGGTGAAGCAGGGGGATTGGCCGAAGGAAGGGGAATTGCTTGATACCTACGCACATCCGTTTATCTGGCCGCAGCACTGGATGGAGAGAACCCATCCGGGGGCGAAGGGAATAAGAAAGACGGGCCCCTATTGGGAATTCCACGAAGCGGGAAATGAGGAAGATATGATCTATCGTTTCGCGGCCGCATATGGTCAGGAGATCCGGCGGTATGGAGAACAGATCCGGCGTGGAACGAAGGACCCTGAAAGCAGTAAGAGAAGCAAAGGCTATTTCGCCTGCAAACTGCTTGATACATGGCCGAAGGTGTATTGTGCGCCGGTTGATTTTTTCCAGGAAGGATATATTCCTTACTATGCATTGGCAAGATTGTTTGAACCGGTGCTTTTGAGCTTTGAGAAGGGTGGGAGCATCCGTCTGTGGCTGGTGAACGACTCCGACCGAAATGTGGAAGGAACCGTGACGGTGGGGATATATCTGCCAGTGGAAGAACGTTTCCTCAGAAAAGATGTATTTCAGGCGCAGGTACCTCAGGGTGAAGCGGAGATGGTTTTCGATCTTGCAGCCTATCAATTCTTCCCCAAAGATTGCATTTTATATGCCAAGCTGGAGGAAGCGGACCAAAAGAAGCGTTGTGAAGCGATTGATTATGTGGATATAGAAAGACATTACAGATATGGGGAAGCCAATCTGGAGGCGGAACTTTGTGAAGAGGAACTGATTCTGCAAAGCGACGCTTTCGTCAGATGTGTGGAACTTACTGGAAGCTGCGGAGAGGATCCGTTTGGCTGGCTCTTTTCAGATAATTATTTTGACCTGATGCCGGGCGAGACGAAACGGGTAAAAGTCAGATGCCCGAAAGAAGAGGGAAAGATTCGGATAAAGGGTCATTATCTGCAACCGGAAAAGACAGTTGCTTATCATAGAAAATGAAATGCTCCGGCAGGGAGGTAGAAATGGAAGCTTGGTATAAGAGGATTTTTCTGTGGGGACAGACCAATTTAACGGAAGATGACCCAGTAAACTGTGACTTGTCATTCTGGAAAGCGTACTGGAAGGAAACAGGGGTAGAGGGGCTGATTATTAACTGCGGAGGGATCGTAAGCTATTATGCCAGCCAGTATGAAACGCAGTATAAGGCGAAATTCCTGAATGGACAGGATTATTTTGGCATATGGAACGAGGCGGCCAGAGAGGCAGGGCTGGC
>USKC01000118.1 GCA_900555195.1 uncultured Lachnospiraceae bacterium | reverse complement strand
CCTGGCTCAGGATCCGGCAGGCCAGATAGCTTCTCAGCCCGCTGTGGCAGTTCACATAGATGGTCTTCGTCCGATCCAGCTCGCCCAGATGCTCCCTCAGTTCATCCAGCGGCAGATTCACAGCGTTCGGAAGATGGCCGCGTCCATACTCTGCGCGGGTTCGCACATCCAAAAGCAGCACATCTTCCCGCCCGGAAAGCTTCTCCACATCCGGCCAGTGGTACTGGCGCACCAGGCCTGCGCGCACGTTTTCAATCACATAGCCCGCCATATTCACGGGATCTTTGGCTGAAGAAAAAGGCGGGGCATATGCCAGTTCCAGTTCCGCGAGTTCCTCAGCCGTCCCGTTCGCCCGTATGGATGCGGCCATCACATCAATTCTTTTATCCACCCCTTCAAAGCCCACGACCTGTGCGCCCAAAATCTTTCCGGTACCGCGCTCATAAATCGTCTTCACCGTCATATCCGTGGCACCCGGATAATAGGTGGCGTGGGAAGCCGAATAGGTAACAACTTTATCATAATCCAGGCCCGCATCCCTGGCCATTCGTTCATTCAGGCCGGTGGATGCTGCCGTCATATCAAACAATTTCAGAATGGATGAACCCTGAGAACCGGAAAAAACACTGTTTCTCCCACAGATATTATCCGCAGCGATTCTGCCCTGCTTATTCGCAGGTCCGGCCAATGCGATCAGCGCCTTCTGCCCGGTCACAAAGTGGCGGATCTCAACTGCATCTCCCACCGCATAAATATCCGGCTCGGAAGTCTCCATCCTTTCGTTCACCACAATGGCACCCTTCGTTCCGAGAAGAAGCCCTGCCTCCTTCGCCAATCCAGTTTCCGGAACCACGCCGATGGCCAGGAGCACAAAATCCGCTTCTATTTTCTCCGGTTTTTCCCCTTCTACAGAAAGCTTCAGTCCCTCTCCTTCCGCTTCAAAACCTGCCGCCGAAGCGTTCAGGCGCAGCTTCAATCCTTTTTGGCGCAGATAAGCATGTACCTGGCAGGCCATATCATAATCCATGGGAGGCAGCACCTGGCTGCTTTGTTCCACCAGCGTTACGTCTATCCCCGCTTTCATCAGGTTTTCCGCCGCTTCCAGGCCAATGAATCCTCCGCCCACCACAACAGCCCTGCGGGGATGGTTTTGATCCAGATATTCCCGAATCCGAAAGGTATCCTCCACGGTACGCAACGTCATAATGCGCGGGTCTTCTATACCCGGCAAAGGGGGAATGATGGGCCTGGCGCCCGGAGATAGGATCAGCTTATCATATGTTTCCTCATATTCCGTTCCATCTTCCAGCCGCCGGATCCGAACCGTCTTTCCCTTCGGGTCGATGAAGACAGCTTCATTCCTGATCCGTACATCAATCCGGAACCTTTTCCGGAAACTCTCCGGCGTCTGCAGGGTAAGGGCTTCTTTCTGCGAAATGACCCCGCCCACATAATAAGGCAGCCCGCAGTTCGCATAAGAAACATACCCGCTTCTCTCCAGAAGAATAATTTCAGCCTTTTCATCAAGCCTTCTCAGCCTTGCGGCAGCTGTGGCGCCTCCCGCCACTCCGCCGATTATGATCACTTTCATTCCTTCTCGCCTCCCCTGTCTCCTGTTTCCAGTTCACCTTTATAGCCCGATATTCCTCCGATATCCGTCACTTCATATCCGGCCTGCTTCAGCGCAAGGCAGGCCATCCGGCTTCTCGCTCCGCTCTGGCAGTATACAAAAACCGGCGTTTTCTTGTCCAGGCGCATCTCCTGCAGACCATCCAGCGGAAAATTCCTGCTGCCCGGGATATGTCCCCTGACATATTCTTCATGGGTCCTCACATCGATGAGGACCGCTCCGGGCAGGCTCCTACACAGCTTTACGCCGTCTTCAATCGTCTCTTTTTTCCCAAACAGCCGTCCCAAACTCATTTCACCAGTTCCTCCAGCGCATTTTTAGATTTCACACCCACGCTGCTTTGCACCAGCTGGCCGTTGCGGAACACCAGAAAGGCAGGAATGCTCATGATGCGGTATCTATCCGCCAGTTCAGGATTCTCATCCACATTCACCTTTCCAACCCGGATTTCCGGATGCTGGGCCGCGAATTCCTCCACGATTGGGGTGAACATCCTGCAGGGGCCGCACCATGCTGCCCAGAAATCCACCGCCACCGTTCCCTCAGCCTTTATAACCAGTTCCTCGAAATTTTCTTTATTTAATGTTAAAACAGACATCTTCCGTTCCTCCTTTTCCTTTGTTGGGATAAGAATAACAGAAAATGTCTGTCTTTACAGTGACTTTATCACATTGGTATCCGTTTCAGCACATTCATGCCAAACAAAGCGGTTCCTACCGCAAACTCTTCTCCGCCAGCCTGTACAGCCCGGATAAATCTTCCAGGACTATGCTGCCGCGCCCGGAACGGATCAGGCCGTCCCTCTGAAAATGCTTCAGCATCCGGGTAATCACTTCCCTGGCACTTCCCAGATGACTCCCGATCTGTTCATGCGTCAGCTTCAGTTCCCGCGTCCCCCGCAGTTCATATTCTTCTATGAGAAAAGCGGCGATGCGGGAATCCAGGCTCTTATTCAGCACCTGATCCATCAGCCACATCACATCGGAAAGCCGGCTCGCCATCAGGCGGTTGGTATATTCCATCACAGGCAGGGAAGATTCCGCCAGCTCCTTATATACTTCAGACGGGACATGGATCACTTCCGAATCCTCCTGCGCTTCCACCGATACATCGAACTGTATATCGTTCATCACGCAGGATGCAGAAAACAGGCAAATATCCCGTTCCAGCAGCCGGAACAATGTCAGTCCCCGTCCTTCTTCATTCGCCAGATAGGCGCGGAGCATACCGCTCTTTACTACGATCAGCCCGGTGCACTCCCCTTCTCCGGCATGTAAAAGCGCTCCCTTTGCAAAACGCTTCTGACTGGAGGCAAAAGCCAGCTTTTCCTGTTGTTTCTGTGTCAATCCTTTCCAAAACGGAAAATACGAATCCATATCGGCCATTCTAACAGCTTTCCCTTTTCACCCAGGATGCCTATTCGTCTGCCGCCTCATCCAACAGTTCCCGTTCGATGATCCGGGCAGCCGTACGGACTGCGCCGCTGCATGGCCTGCTCGCATAATATTCCGGCGTGCGCGGCTGCGGCCTGGCGCTCTCTTCTCTCTCCATCCCTTCCGGGAGACCTAGCAGCTGCCTGCAGATAATGGTTCCCTGCTCCTTCCGGAACGCATCCGCCATCTTCCTGACCAGTTCGTAAGACTTCGTCTTGCCCTCCTCGTCCTCCGGATCCGTGAAGCCTTCCTTCAGGCCGGAAAGCATCGCCATTGCGGAAACCGTACCGCATACTTCACGCATTCTTCCGATCCCGGCGCTCATAGGGCCTGACAGCTTCAGGGCCGTCTGCCTGTCCATGCCAAACAGATCCGCGTAGGTTGCAAATACGGACTGTGCGCAGCCATATCCGGATTCAAACATCCGAACTGCATCCTCTACTCTGCTCTTACGCATCTCATTTATTCCTACCGCAGCATTTCTTATACTTCTTTCCGCTTCCGCATGGGCAGGGATCATTGGGGTAAATTTTCTTCTCTTTCACGATCGTGGTGGAAGATTTCTGCTCTTTATACAGTTCCTTCTGCTTCTCTTCGTCAAAGATATCGTTCCACTCTTCCAGCTCATACAGTCCGCGCCTGCAGCTACCATATTCTTATACAGGCGTTCCTTATCAAATCCAAGATTGACTTCCGTATCCTCTTCCATCTCTTCAATCGGATTCGCCTCCACAAGGCTCTCGTCGATTCCATCCAGAAAGCCGGTCATGGTCATAATATCAACGCCATATTTATCAGCGAGCTCCTTCACGGTTCCCTTTACCACTTCGTCCGGGTTTTTCAGAAGCTGCGCGTAAATCTCCTTTTCTTTCTCAAAATAGGACGTCCAAAGCCTCTGCAGATCGCCTTTGTTCGCTTTCTCAGAGTAAGCCATCGCCCTCCACTGTTCCAATAATGCCATTGTAATCACCTCATTCATCAGTTTCCGGTTCTACCGTATCCTTTCTGACGCATTTGGTCAGAATATAGTAAGTATATAACAAAAAAGCAATAAAGTCCATATGTTTTGGCCGCGTCATGCCCTCGTGTGTCGCGTCACTTCCCCGTATGCCGCGTCGCTTCCCTCACGATGGGCAGCAGAAAAATATGCTAAAGCCTGCTCGGGACAAGAAACCTGTTTATTTCCGTTCACCGGCGAACCCATTTCCCGCCGAAGAGGGTCTTTTTATAGTGTTTCAATTCCTCCTTGGCTTCCGCATAATCACCGGCCTTCTGAAGATATTCCACGCCTTTTGCAATGTCCTCCGGGCCGCCCAGGCCCCGGGCGTAGAGATAGCCCAGAAGATAAGATGCCGTTCTGCTGTTCCAGTCCACCATCTCCAAAAATTTGCGGGCAAGCACATAATCCTGCTGCGTGCCGCGGCCATAGGTATAGCAGGCGCCGAGATAGTAAGCGCCCCAATTATTGGAAGGATTCTGATCATAGGCCCACTTTAACAGCTGATAAGCCTTGGCATAGTCCTGCGGCACGCCCTGACCTTCGTAATAGAGAGAGCCTAATCGATTGGCAGAGCCCACCTTACCGTAGATAGGGGCATCCAATGCCCGCTGATAGTAATCGGCAGCCCGCTGGTAATCCTGTTCTACGCCCTCCCCGAGTTCATAGGAATAGCCCGCCCGAAAGAATGACCGGGGTTCTCCCATCTGTGCTGACTTCCGGTAGAGTTCAAAGGCTTCGGCCTTTTGTCCTTCCATGTAAAGATCATCCGCGTAGTAGCACAGAAAATCCGGATACCCTTTTTCGGCCCCATAGCGATCCACCTCCCGCTCCATTTCCGGACGCGGAAGGAGCAGCCCCTGCTTTCCATCACGATAGAAGGCGGCCAGATTGCCTCCTCCGGTGGAGATGCCGCCCCGGAAGGCCTTCCACAGCCAATCCTCACACTTGGCAACATTCTCCTGCAGAAAGCTCTGAAACGCATCATCGCCGTCAAAGTCCGCCTGGCTCTTATTTTGGATGTCCAGGAAATCCCCCCAGAAGTACACGTTGCCAATGAGCATCTGACAGAAGGGTTCCCCGCGCTCCGCCTTATCCAGCACCACATCGAAAGCTTCCTGGAGGCTTCCAAAAGGCATACTCTGTTTCAGGCTGCCGTCCATCACCCCGCACCGCATGGATATCAGCACCCCGATGGCGCTGCCGCCCAGCACCGACCGGCGCACAAGTTCATCTCCCCGCCGCTCGTCGATGGGGAAATGATGGCCAGGCCAAGTATACTCCGGGCCGTACAGGCATCTGGCCAGCAGGCAGCAGGCATCGGCATCCCCCTCCTCCGCCGCCTGTTCCAGCAAGCGAAAGCCCTCTTGCCCCCGTCCGGAACCCATTTCATAGTAGATGTACTTCAAAGCCCTTTCCACCGGCTCGCTGAAAAAATATCCCATAAACACGCCCTCCTGTTCTATCTCTAAATTTTCATATCGGTTGAAAACTTGCTCCAAAAATTGGGCAGTGCCCGCCAAAGGTTCCATCCCGTTCTTCCGGCGGCCAAAATAGGCCCTGCCCATTGACATACCTGGCCCGCCTGACGAGACGCCCTTTCCTCAAAGCACAATCTTTTGAAACCCGGAAGCATCCACGCTCCTGCAATGATAGACATCGGAGAAATACTCGATGGCATTTTGCACATCGGGTACCATCCGCTCCCACAGTCTGGGGCCGTCTGGAACAGAGAAGCCGATCTCCACCGCATATTTATCCTGTGCCGTCCCCTGACTGACCACGGCACACTGAATAAACCAGCAGGTCTCCGGATCCTGCGGATCCCTTTGCTCCAAAATCAGGAAACTGTCTGCCTCCTGGCCAAGCTCCCGCAGTTCCTCCTCAATATCCTTCCAACTGGGATCGGGCATGCTGCCCGCATATCCGCCCACAGTCAGACGCCAGGGCCAGTCCGGATGGGGCTGGGGCGGAATAGGAGATATTTCATCGCCGCATCGTTCCGAACTCTGCTGCCAGGTGCGGCCGGCCCGTTCCATATGCGTCCAGTTTTCAAGATGGGGAATCTCCCCACGCAGCCAGCCTTGCAGTACTTCTTCTGCTTCTCCCATAGCGACATCCCGGATCCAAGCATACTGCCCGGGTACCCCGGGCCTACCGGAGTATTCCTCCAGCAGAATGCGGGTAAGCTCTTGTGCACTGCCCGGAATACAGGCCAGACGGCTGAAGGTATGTCCCTGGCCCTGGAAAGGAATGCCCGGCACCAGCTGGAAGGGACTGGGCTGCCCCGTCTGACCGGGCCGAAGAAGCAGCTGGCGGATGACGTCCCAAGTAATGCGTGATGTCACTGAGCCATCCGGCATCGTGAGCACCTGGTTTTGAGCCTGCCTCTCCTGCTCCTGACGCTCCTGCTCCTCCTGCCGGGCCTTTCTCTGTCTGTAAGCCCGCTCCTGGACATATCTCTGCATCTCTTCCTTGGCGTCCACCAGTTCCTTGTACGCTTCAGAGCCATAGTCCCCGAATACCGCTGCGCCTGCCCGCTGGCGCAGACAGTCCAGGGCATCGTCCAGCTCCTGCTTAGACCGCAGTGAGGTGACCTGCCACTGCTGGCGGTCGTCGAAAATCCAGACCTCATAGAGATAGGTGACGCGGGTGCGATTGCCAGCGGTAGAGGTGTTCCGTTTCACCCGGCCAAACACACCCCGAATGCGGGGGACGCAGGAGACTTCATCCCCCAGCACCCACTCCTTTCCAATCCCCATCTTGCCGCACCACTGACCGTTCTCCCGCAAATCCTGATCCACCATGGCGAAGAGCTTCTCCACCGGAGGCGCTTCGTCCGGATAGGGAAGCTGTCTGCGAATGGACCGGGCCAGAGCGCTTTTTTCCGGCTGCAGCGCATCCCGCAGGCTCAGGTAGGCCAGGATAATCCCGATTAAAAGCGCTCCTGCCCCCAAGAACGGACACAGATAATAGAAGATGCGCATCTGGTCTTCCATCCGTTCCGCCTCTTCCGGAGATATTTGCCCCAGGTAGAAAAACAACAACGCCAGGACGCCGCCTGCGCCAAACGCTGCCGCCGGAATCAAACCGGTCAGCTGCCTCCGGGTCCGTTGGAGGCAGTATCCCTCCTCCGGCCCATCCGGCTGCTGTTTTTTGTTCCACCACATAATGAGGAGAATAAACGGGATGGAAAAGATGCGCAGAACCACCGCCAAAACGATGTAGACCACCACATTCCATGGCCATTTGAGATAAAAACGCTTTTTAGAACCTTCTTTTGATTCCATAAAATTTTCCTCGCATTTACTTATATCTGTCGACTATCCATACCGTTCTCACAGCCTCCGGGCCGTCTCCCTGCTTCCGGACACAAGGAAATACTTTCTTCTGACATGTTCCAGCCAGCGGCAGGCGCAGGCTGTCCGCCCGCTTTCAAATCCGTGCTGTGGGCGATAACGGTAATTCGGAACCTTGCTCTTTCCATTCAATTATAGTTGCTTCCGCCCGACTCTTCAATCCTGTTTCCATATCGTCCTGCACCTTCTTCCCTCCGCGCGGCCTGGATATTCCTCGGGAAAAGACCAGCGCAGGCGGTACTTGGAGCAAAATTCATGAAAACTTTTTATTTCATTGTATAAAGCGAACACAAGCGGGCATAATGGTATTATCATCAAAAACCCCCTCCTTTGATGATTATAAATCCCCCCTAAATCAAAATCCCGTCTGCAGCAGGAGTGCTGCCGGCGGGATTTTGATTACAAAAAGGTACGAGCCGAATAATTGACAGAGTCCATGGTCAATGCTATAATGAGGCTCTAAAACCCGTAGGGCTGTGGATTTTTCTGGAGTTTTCCACTTTTCGCCACACAATTACCGATGCGTAATTGTGTTTTTTTATGCCAAAATACGGGGTATTCAGATTTTCGATCTACATGCGGGGCAGGTTCCCGTGATCTATCATTCAGAAAGGCGGATTCATACCTATGCAACAAACATTCATGAAAGAAAAGCCGGTGCTTCAGTTGATGCTGTCCATGTCCTTTCCCATGGTGCTCTCCATGATGGTTAACTCCCTTTATAATATTGTGGACAGTTTTTTCGTGGCGCAGATCGGCGAGGATGCGCTGACCGCTCTGTCCTTGGTCTATCCGGTACAGAATCTAGTCAATGCCGTCACCATTGGCTTTGCCATCGGTATCAATGCTGTGATCGCCCTGCATCTGGGTGCCGGCAATACCGTGAGGGCCAATCAGGCCGCGGTGACCGGCATGATCCTGAGTGCAATCCACGGAGTGCTTCTGACCATCGGCTGCATCGCGATCATGCCCGCTTTTTTGCGTATGTTTACGCAGGATGATTCCGTCATTAAGCTGGGTATCGCCTACTCCAACATTGCGTTTTGTTTCTCGGTCATCATCGCCTTTGGATTGTCTTTTGAAAAGATCTTTCAATCCGTGGGCAGGATGGCAGTGTCCATGTTCAGCATGCTGGCAGGATGTATCACCAACATTCTCCTGGATCCTGTGATGATCTTCGGGTTAGGCCCTTTCCCTGAAATGGGAATCCGGGGAGCCGCACTGGCAACCGGCATCGGGCAGACCGTCACCCTGGCTGTCTATCTGCTGATCTTCTTTATCCGGCCCTTGCCCCTGT
>USKC01000117.1 GCA_900555195.1 uncultured Lachnospiraceae bacterium | reverse complement strand
CCATTCCAACAGAAATCATTTTCTTTCTGTCTCTTCCTGCATTAATTATATAAGAGTGACAAAATCTGGCAACCTTCTTTCGTCGCAAAAAAATCTGTATTTCGTTCTTTTTCTTCCCTTCTTCTCCCTCCCCTGCCGCGAACCGGCGCGAAATTTGCGGAAAATGGGCGATACATTCTTCCTCCGCTGTCAGGAAAAGAAGGTTTCCTATCAAATAAAAAACTGTCCGGCTCAGCCGGACAGCATATTTTCAATAAAAATTCCATATCCCTTGGTCGGATCATTCACTAAGACATGGGTGACGGCCCCGATGATTTTACCGTCCTGCAGTATCGGCGCGCCGCTCATCCCCTGGACAATGCCCCCGGTGAGCGCCAGAAGCCTTTCATCCGTAACCTTCAGTTCCAGCCCCCGGTTCACATTGTCGTGATCCAGGTGCACATCCGTGATTTCCACGCTGTAACGTTCCGGCTCACCGCCCACGCTGCACAGGATCTCCGCTTCCCCTGTGCGCACCTCCTGCTTCAGGCCAATCTCCATGGCGGAGGCGGGAATGGCTGACACTACAGAATCATCCAGCGTGCCGAAAATTCCTTTTTCCGTATTTGCAAGGATGGTTCCCAGCTTTTTTTCGTCCTTATATTCGATCACTCCCGTCAGTTCGCCTGGGGTCCCGTTCTCCCCTTTGGTAATGGATACGATCTGCGTCTGGTAGAGGCTTCCGTTCTGCAGCTTCATCAGCGTGGCCGTATCCATATCGTTGATTCCATGCCCCAGGGCGCCGAAACCGTTCTCTTCATCCAGATAGGTGAGGGTCCCCACCCCCTGTGCATTGTCACGAATCCAGATCCCCAGCTTATACTCGCCGTTCTGATTCGCTTCCGGCTGCACCTTTATGTCGAATTCCTGTCCGTCCCGGTTGATCGAAAGAACCATTTCTTCCCCGCCGCAGGTTTCAATTTCTTCCATAAAAGCGGCTTTTCCCGTCACGGCCTTACCGTCCACCCGCAGGATATAGTCCCCTTCTTCCAGAAGATGGGCCGCCGGTTCCTTTATCTGGCCGTCGCTCCCCTCAAACTCTCCAGTGGCGATGACCAGCACGCCCTCCGTTTTCACATAGATGCCGATGGGAATTCCTGCCGGAATCAATGTCCGTTCATCGATCACCTGGACGCTCACCGTCTTAAATGGGATCAACCCGAACAGCTTCAGTTCCATGGTATAGCTGCTGATATCCTCCGCATAGAAGGTCAGCGGCTTAGCCAGGTCTACGGACAGGCTCTGTTTCGGCTCGTTCACAGCGGCGGTCCGTCCCATTCCCGTCACCGGAATGGCCTCCTCTTCCTCCTCTTCTTTATACAGCTTTCCGGAAACCGGCACGTTCAGATCCAGCTCCTGCTGCACGCCGGCACGGATATGGATCATCCCCGGCACCCGCTCCCAGACGAAAAGCAGCCAACATATAAAAAGCGCCGTTACAGCACAGATAAGCAGCACACATAAAAACAATCTGTACTTCCGTCTCCTTTCCAATTCCTCACATCCTTTCTCAAAAGGCACTGCACGTCCTCTTTAGTATGCGACGAATTGGATGCAGATAATTTAGTATTGTTTTGTATTTGTTGCCATTTCTTTCAATTCTTTGGCGTTAGCAAGCGCGCTGTCCGTAATGCGGTCTCCGCCCAGCATGCGGGCTAGTTCCGTCAGCGTTTCTTCTTCCTTCAGTTCCCGGATGCGCGTAGATGTGGTTCCCTCTTCCGATTTTTTTTCAATCATAAAGTGCGTATCCGCCATGGCCGCGATCTGAGGCAGATGCGTGATGCAGATCACCTGCCGGCTCTGCCCCAGGATCGCCAGCTTCTTGGAAACCTTCCAGGCAGTCTTTCCGCTGATTCCTGTGTCTATCTCATCGAAAATGAACGTATCTTTATCCTCCTGCCCAGCGGTAACCGTCTTGAGCGCGAGCATGATACGGGAAAGTTCGCCGCCGCTGGCCACATTCGCCAGGGGCTTCCTGGGTTCCCCTGGATTGGTGGAAATCTGGAAGGAGACCTCGTCCCATCCGTCCGCTCCCATTTTCTGGCTTCTGGAAAGTTCCACTGCAAAATCCACCTGGTTGAAATTCAGATCCATTAGCGCCCTTGTCAAAAGGGCGGACAACTTCTCTCCCGCCTCCTGACGCAGCAAGGTAAGACGGCCGCACAACCCTTCCGCTTCCTTCCTGGCGCGCTCCATCCGTTCAGTCAGCTGCATACGGTACGCATCCGCATCCTGCAGCCGGGCAATCTCCTCCTGCCTCTCCTTTTGATATGCCAGGATCTCCTGTATCGTCCCTCCATATTTTTCCTTCATCCGGTTGATCGTATTCAGCCGTTCCTCAACCTGCACAAAATCAGCCTGGTCGAACTCCAGGTCGGACAGATATTCGGATACAGCCCGGTTGAAATCATTCAAAAGGCCGTCGATGTCCGTCAGCATGTCCGTCAGTTCCGAAAGGGCATCATCATACGCGCTCACGGAAGATAGTTCCCGCAAGGCGCGTCCAGCCGCGTCTCCCGCGCCGCCCCCCTGCTCATAACCAGTCAGCGCATGAACCATTCCCACAGCTTCTGCGATCCTGCGGCTGTTCGTCATCTTCCGATACCTGCTCTCCAGTTCCTCATCCTCGCCTTCCTGCAGAGCGGCTTTTTCAATTTCCTCCGCCTCAAAGCAGGCGAGGGAAAGCGCCCTCTCCCGTTCCCTCTCGTCCATGCTGCATGCCGCCAGTTCCCTTTCCAGGCGGCGGTAAGCGTCATATTTCCCCTTCAGTTCCTCTTTCAGGCGGGCTGTCTCATCTCCTGCAAAATCATCCAAAATTTCCAGATGTTTCTTCGTCTGCAGAAGCTGCTGGGAATCGTGCTGGCCGTGAATATCGATCAGAACCCCTGAAAGTTCTTTCAGAAGGCGGGCGTTCACCGTCTCGCCGTTTACCCTGCTGATGCTCCTTCCAGGCATGATTCTCCGCTGCAAGATGAGCATGCCGTCCTCTTCCATGGGAATATCCAGCCCTTTTATCTTCTCGATCTGGCCCGGCTTATCCAGCGCAAAGACCAGTTCGATCAGCGCATAATCCGCCCCTGTGCGTATCATCTCTTTATCCGCCCGCCCGCCAAGGGCCAAGCCGACAGAACCGATGATAATGGATTTTCCCGCGCCGGTCTCCCCAGTCAGAATATTCAGACGGGGGCCGAAAAACACCTCGCTCTCTTCAATCAGCGCCAGATTTTTCACATGCAAGCTCACTAACATCTTTATTCCCTCTGTTATCTGCTCATCCGCAGCCGGAACTTATTTATTTTCCCAGGATCTCGCGGATCTTACTCATAACCACCAGCGTGTCATCCACGCTGCGGATGGCGATCATGATCGTATCATCACCCGCAATGCTTCCCACAATTTCACGGAACTTCATGGCGTCCACAGCCGCAGCCACAGCCATCGCCATCCCGGAAACCGTTTTGATCACCAGAATATTCTGGGCCATATCCATAGAAACGAAGCCATCTTTCAGAACCCGCACATATTTTTCCCACAGCTGCGCATCATCCTGCCGCAGGACCACATATTTCTGGCGTCCTCCTCCCGCAGGCACCTTGGAAAGGTGCAGCTGGCGGATATCCCTGGAAACCGTGGCCTGGGTCACTGCAAATCCTGCTTCTCTCAGCTTATCAGCCAACTCCTCCTGGGTCTCGATCTCATAGCTTTCGATCAATTCTACGATTTTTTCATGTCTGCTCTGTTTCATCAGCCTATTCACTCATCTTTCTATGTAAGCGTTCCAGAAAACTCAGTTCACTCAGCTTAATGACAGAAGTCGTTTTCTCACTGCGCGTCACCTGAATGCGATCCCGGCTGCGCAGCACCATAAGCCCGCTCCCGTCAAAATTCACTTCCGCTTCCTGCGTCTGGCCGGACTGCTTCTGCCCGATCTCAATCACCACTTCATCCTCCGGACGCAGCACAATGCTGCGGGTATTCAGCGTATGCGGACACACCGGTGTCAGCAGGATCAAAGAAGCTCCCGGCTCCACGATGGGCCCTCCCGCAGACAGGTTATAACCAGTGGAGCCCGTCGGCGTGGCGATCACGATGCCGTCCGCTCCATAATTATTCAGCACCTGCCCATTCACCCATACCCGAAATGGGATGATCTGCATAGGGCCTCTTCTGGTGATGGCCACATCATTGAGTGCATGCACCTGTGCCTCCTGCCTGCTGCCATCACCGCGCAGAATCCGAGCCTGGAGCATCATCCGCTCTTCCACAATATACCTTCCGTCCAGCAGCCGTTCCAGCGCCTGATTCAGCGCAGCAGGCTCCACCTCCGTAAGATATCCCATGGTTCCCAGATTCACGCCAAGAAGCGGGATGGATATCCCGCTCGCCGCGGTCTCCCGTGCCGCCTTGAGCATCGTGCCGTCTCCTCCGAGCACCAGCATGCATGAGGCCTTCCGTCCGGCCTCTTCCCGCAGCAGGATCTGTTCTGCAGTCTCATTGTCCGCGAACACGGACACGGTCGCGCCGCGCTCTTCCAGATACGTCTGAATATACTCCGTCATCTCCAGTCCGGAATCTTTGGGCCTGTTGGTCATGATGATAAAATGTTTTCCGCTGCCTATACCCATTTTGTTCCCCATTTCTGTCTGATCTGTTCTATCGTCAGCCTGCTTTGTTATTCCAGCGTCTCATGTGCCTGGCTGACCACTGCTGCGATCCGCTCCGTCCATTCCTCTTTGGATGACAGGCCGCTCCCATCCGCCCTCGTCTCCCGAAGGCAGGAAAGCGCCTCCTGTTCACTCAGGTCTGCCGTCCGCTCATCCGCCTCTCCGTCCTTCTGCAGGAAGATCAGATATTCGATATTCCCCTCCGGCCCTCTCACCGGTGAAAAGGTGAGTCCCAAGGCTAAAAATCCGGCGATCTCGGCGAAATCCACCACCGTGGATATCACCTCTCTATGCACGGCGGCATCCCGCACAACGCCTTTTTTCCCGACCTTTTCCCGTCCGGCTTCAAACTGAGGCTTAATCAGACAAACCATCCGCCCTTCCGGCTTCAGCAGCCTTCTGGCCGGAAGCAGGATCTTGGTGAGCGAGATAAAGGACACGTCCACAGACGCAAAATCCAGGTCATCCTGAATATCAGCGCGCACCATATAGCGGAAATTGGTCCGCTCCATGCACACCACGCGTTCATCACAACGCAGCTTCCAGGCCAGCTGCCCATGCCCCACATCCACCGCATATACCTTGGCCGCCCCGTTTTGCAGCATGCAGTCGGTAAAGCCTCCCGTGGAAGCGCCGATATCCATGCACACACAGCCATCCAGCTCCAGCGGAAAGACCTGCATCGCCTTTTCCAGCTTCAGCCCTCCTCTGCTGACATACTTCAGCGCGTTTTCCTTTACCTCAATCTGTGCTCCCTCTGCTTCCAGCATGGTCCCGGCCTTGTCCTCACGCTGTCCGTTCACGAAAACATCCCCGGCCATGATCACCGCCTTCGCTTTCTCTCTGGACTGCGCATAGCCGAGCTTCACCAGCAGGACATCCAAACGTTCTTTCATAACCTGCCATACTCCTTCATGATCCGCTGCGTAATCGATTCCTCATCCAGCCCAATTTCCTTCTTCAAAAGTTCCACATTCCCGTGCTCCACATATTCATCCGGGATCGTGACCGCCAGGGCGGGGCAGGACAGCTTGTTTTCATCCAAAAACGTGCGCACGCGCTCCCCAAAGCCTCCGCTCGCCACATTCTCTTCCATAGTGACGATCAGGCGGTGGGAAGAGGCGAGCTTCCGTACCATCTCTTCATCAATCGGCTTCACAAAGCGGGCATTTACCAGCGAACAGGCATACCCTTGTTCCTTCAGGCGTTCCCGCACCGCTTCTCCCGTTTTCACCATGCTTCCCACGCAAAGAAGCGCGATCTGCTCTTCCTCATAAAGCATCTCCGCTCGCCCCAGTTCTATGGGAGCGCGCATCTGCGCCAGCCCGTCATAGGCCTCTCCTCTGGGATAGCGGATCGCCACCGGCGCGTCGAAGGAAACGGCAAATTTCATCATGTCCGACAGTTCCCATTTATTCTTCGGCGCCATGATGTGCATGTTTGGGATGGAAGAAAGATAGGAGAGGTCAAAAATCCCCTGATGTGTCTCCCCATCGCTTCCCACAAGGCCAGCCCGGTCAATGGCAAAGATGACCGGAAGATTCTGAATGCATACATCGTGGAGGATCTGGTCATACGCGCGCTGCAGAAACGAGGAATAGACCGCCACCACCGGTTTCAGCCCGCCGGCCGCCAGCCCGGCAGCAAACGTAACCGCATGCTGTTCTGCAATCCCCACGTCAAAGAAGCGCTCCGGATAAGCATGGCTGAATCGCTTCAGCCCCGTCCCATCCGGCATCGCAGCGGTAATCGCCACAATTTTTTCATTTCTCTGGCCCAGCTTCATCATAACGGTGGAGAAAATATCCGTATAATTGGCCTTCATTTTCTTTTTCAGGGGCACGCCGGTCGCCACATCAAAGGGCTCTGCGCCATGGAACCTGGCCGGATGCCTCTCCGCCGGAGCGTATCCCTTCCCCTTTTTGGTCAGTACATGGATCAAAACTGCATTCTTGCGGCGTTTCGCCTCCCGGATCACGCGCACCAGGGCATTGGTGTCATGTCCGTCCACCGGCCCCAGATAGGTAACTCCCATATCTTCAAAAAGCATGCCCGGGATCACCAGCTGTTTCAGGCTGTTCTTCGCCCTTCTGATGCCCGCCACCACCGGTTCGCCGTATTTCGTATTGCGGATGGCGTCATAGATGCCATCCTTCACATCCAGATATGCATTGGAAGTTCGGATATTATTCAGATACTTGGAAACGCCGCCCACATTTTCAGAAATGGACATGTTGTTGTCATTGAGAATGATGATGAAATTGGTTTCCAGCCGGGCGGCATTGTTCAACGCTTCATAGGCCATGCCTCCCGTCAGGGAGCCGTCCCCGATAACAGAAACCACCGTATAGTTTTCCCCCTGCAGATCGCGCGCCTTCACCATTCCAAGGCCCGCGGAGATGGAAGTGGAGCTGTGCCCTGTATCGAAGCAATCGCAGCTGGACTCCTTCCGTTTCGGGAAACCACTCATACCGCCATATTTCCTGAGCGATTCAAACCCTTCCCTGCGCCCGGTCAAAAGCTTATGGGTGTAGGACTGATGCCCCACATCCCAGATGATCTTATCCTGCGGCAGATTCAGAACAAGATGGAGCGCCATGGTCAGTTCCACCGCACCCAGGTTGGAACCGAGATGTCCGCCCGTCACGCTGATTTTATCCACCAGGAATTCCCGGATCTCCGCTGCCAGCGCGGGATAATCCCTGGGACTTATCTTCTTAATGTCATTTGGCTGCTTTATCTGGTCAAGAAGCATGGCTGCCTCCTTTATTTTTTTCTTGTAATCAGGTTTTCCACCAGTTCTTCCAGGAATGCATTCCTGTGCTCCGTAACGTTCGAAAGAGCCGACAATGCTTCCTCCGAAAGCCTGCGTACCTCTTTTTCGGATACCTCCATCCCGTTCAGGGATACATAGGTCACCTTATGGTTTTTCAGGTCGCTTCCCGTCTGCTTGCCCAGCACTTCAAGGCTGCTGGTCAAATCCAGAATGTCGTCCTGAATCTGGAAGGCGATGCCGATCTTCCTTCCGATTTCCTCCATGAGCCCTGTCTGCCTCTCATCCGCGCCCGCGAGCACTGCGCCCGCCATCAGCGACGCCTGGATCAGGGCCGCCGTCTTGTTCTCATGAATATAGTAAAGGAGCTCCTGCGTCACCTTTTCCGGAGGATAATCTTCCGCCTGCGTATCCGCACACTGGCCGCCGATCATGCCGCCGATCCCAGCTTTGGTTGCCAATACGCGGTATGCCCTTGATGCGCGAAGCAGGGCATCGCCCCCTTCTGCCTCCGCCAGGCGGAATGCCTCTCCCATCGTCTCAAACGCCCAGTTCAGCAGGGCATCGCCGGCCAGCACAGCCATCCCTTCCCCGTAGACCGCATGGGTGGTTTTCCTTCCTCTCCGGTATTCATCATCATCCATACAAGGCAGATCGTCATGTACCAGGGAATAGGTGTGGATAAATTCAATGGCCGCCATAAAAGGCTTCACCAGCTCTCCTTCTCCGCCAAACAGCCGGAAGCTTTCCAGCATCAGCATGGGCCGCAGTCGCTTTCCTCCTGCCAGAACGCTGTAATTCATGGCTTCCTTCACCCGTTTTGCATACCCCTCTTCCGCAGGAAGGTATCCCTTCAGTAACGCTTCTATCTCTTCTGTTTTCTCCCGCAGCTGTTCTTCAAAATTCATCCAGCCCGCCCTCCTCATTCAGCACAAGCACTTTTTTCTCAACCCGGTCAATCTTATCATTGCACAGTTTCAGCAGATCCATACCTTTCTTATAAGCGCCGAAAGAGTCCTCCAGCGAAATGTCCTCGTCCTCCAGCCTGCGGGTGATCTCATCAAGCATCGCAAATGCTTCTTCCAGGGAAGGTTCCTTTCCTTCCTCCCATATGCTGTTTTCCTTCTGCTCCATCCGCCATCTCACTCCTTCCTGCCCTGCGGCGCATCATCCAAGGCCTGCCAGGGTGCGTTCCAATCCGAGGTCCGTACCACCTTCGCATCCGCCTTTCCATTCTTCATATAAATCGTCAAAAGATCTCCG
>USKC01000116.1 GCA_900555195.1 uncultured Lachnospiraceae bacterium | reverse complement strand
TTTGCCGCGGAAATCGAGGCGCATATGGGAGAACGAGGAAACGGCGATGTTCGCTTTGTAGAGAGAAAACGATGGCTTTTTCTGGGACTGCCTTTCACCTTTACCGTATATCAGGTAAGAGAGGATGGAATCACCATACAGGAAGGGTTCCTGAATAAGAAAGAGAACGACTGCTATATGTATAAGGTGCAGGATGTGGAACTGATAGAATCTCTGCTTGAACGGATCGTTGGGATTGGAAGCGTGAAATGCTATACGGGCGATACCACGAATCCTGTGCTGATGCTTTCTCATGTGAAGAACGCCCGGGCGATTAAGAATTTCATACTGGAAGCTTCTGAGAAGGCGCGTCTGCGCAGAAAAACCATGAACATGCTGGACATCGGCGCGGAACAGGATGAGTTGGATCAGGATATGTAAGTAAATAAAAGGAAACCGTGGCCATAAGGCGCAGCAAACGTCTTACGGGGTGGAAACTGGATGCGGGAAAGGATTTTTCTGCATCTTTTTGCGTGCGGAAACGCTGTGCATGCGTAAGTTTATTCCGCATGCGTAAGTTTATTCCGCATGCGTAAAGTCATTCCGCATGCGTAAACTCATTTCGCATGGGTAAATTTATCCGGGGCATTTTAACCGAGCAGTTTGTATCGGCCAAGGAGGTATGGAGGTAGAGATGGAACTTGATATGACAAAGGGCAGTCCCTTTCGGCTGATCGTAAAATTTATCATCCCCATCATTTTGGGAAACCTTTTCCAGCAACTGTATAATCTGGCGGATACGGTTATCGTGGGGCGTTTTGTGGGCGTTCAGGCTTTGGCTGCAGTGGGCGCCACGGGAACGATTTCCTTCCTGATCCTGGGATTCCTTCAGGGACTGACCACTGGCTTTACGGTGCAGACGGCTCAGCGGTTCGGCGCGGGAGACTTGGAAGGCATGAAGAAGAGCGTGGGCAACGCGGCCGTGCTGTCCGTCGTTGTGACAGTTGTCATGACTGCGGGAAGCGTGTTGATTATGGACTGGTTGCTGCGGATCATGCAGACGCCGGAAGATATTCTGGAGATGTCCAAAACCTATATCCTGATTATCTGCTGGGGAATGGGATTCAGCGTGCTGTATAACCTGCTTTCCAGCATCCTGCGGGCGGTGGGCAACAGCAAGGTGCCGCTGTTCTTTCTGATCCTTTCCGCTGCGATCAACGTGATCGGCGATTTGGTGCTTATCATCAATTTCGACATGGGAGTGGCGGGAGCTGCCCTCGCTACGGTGGCATCTCAGGCGATATCCGGTGTGCTCTGCCTGATATATATGATAAAAAAAGTACCGCTGCTTTCTTTGCAAAAGGAGCATTTCCGCCTGGATCGGTGGTGCGTGCGCAATCAGGTTTCCGTAGGGATACCAATGGCGTTGCAGTTCTCCATTACGGCGGTCGGCACCATCATGGTGCAGGTGGCGCTGAACCTGCTCGGTTCCACGGTGGTGGCTTCTTATACTGCGGCCTGCAAGGTGGAACAGCTCGTGACGCAGGTATTTGTGGCGCTGGGCATGACGATGGCGACTTACTGCGGACAGAACCGGGGCATGAATGACCTGGATCGGATCAAGAAGGGAAGCCGGATCGCCTTCTGGATGTCTTCTGTCTATGGGGTGGTCATTTATATCGTTGTACAGGCGGCGCTTCCATGGATTATCCAGCTGTTCGTCTCTGAGAACGTGACGGAGGTCCTTGGGTATGCGAGGATCTACATCATGATTAACGGGGCTTTCTTTATTCCCCTTGGAATGATCTATATATATAGGAATGTGATGCAAAGCTGCGGATATGGATTGATGCCCATGATGGGCGGTGTGGTGGAACTGGTAAGCCGCGCCATATTGGCGGTAATAGCGGCCAGCTTAAGGAGTTATGAAGGCGTGTGTCTGGCCAATGCCAGCGCATGGTGCCTGGGAGGAATCTTTTTGTATATAGCTTACCGCTTTACCATGAAGAAGATGGAGCGGGAGAAACGGATGGAAGAAGAACGGATGGCCGCCCTGGGATAGAAAAATGCGGCAGAACGGACAGGAAAAGCGGCCGGAGAGCCCATAGGGCTCAATCCGCGCTCTTCCTGTCCGTTGTCGCTCGTTCCATTAAAAGGCCGGTGGCGATCCAGCAGGGAATATAATCCAGCCGGATGACGCGTTCTACGTTCCAGCGTGCTCTTTGGTAATCCCAGGGGCAGAGATCGCGGCTTTGAAGATATTTGCCTGATAGATATTCCCCTGTGAAAATGAGTCCGGCATAGAAGAGGCCCCGGACGGGCCATGGGCGAAGCCGCATCAGCCGGAATAAGGGAGTCAGAAGACAGCCGGCTCCGTAGATGGGAAACATCCACAGAGAGGTGGTGCCTTTCAAGGTGAGCTCTCTCCGGCGCAGGGACTGGAGGGCGGTGAAAAGGATTTCAAGACACCAGCCAAGAACGCCGCATTTAAGAAAATTGGTAAATAGTTTTCGCATGCGGTTATCATACCCTGTTTTCGTCCAGTTTATACGAAAAGTCAAATTTTTGCAGCAAGCTGGCGGGGCATGAAATCGGAAACCGCATCGGAACGCAGATGCGCAGTGCGCATAAAAAATCGACAGCTAAGAACAGGCCGGATGGCCGCAGCAGAGAACAGGAGCAGATGAGAGGGAGAATGAATTATCAGGAAGCGTTGGCTTATATACAGGAATGTCGGAAGTACGGGAGCGTCCCCGGACTTGAGAATACCAGGGAGCTGCTGAGAAGGCTTGGAAACCCGCAGGAGGGGCTTAAGTTCGTGCATATCGCCGGGACCAATGGAAAGGGCTCGGTTCTTGCTATGGTTTCCAGTGTGCTTACGGAGGCTGGTTATAAGACGGGCAGATATCTGTCTCCTTGGATCTTCACCTATCGTGAGAGCTTTCAGATAGATGGAAAGCCTATCTGTAAAGCGGATCTCGGCAGGTATATGAGCCGGGTGGCTGCGGCTGCGGAAGAGATGGCCGCTGAGGGGCTGGCCCACCCCACCGCTTTTGAGATGGAGACAGCGCTTTCCCTGCTTTGGTTTTGGGAAAAAGGCTGTGATATTGTGGTGCTGGAGACGGGACTCGGCGGGCTGCTGGATGCCACCAATGTGATCCCGGCGCCCCAGGTCTGTGTGCTTACTTCCATCGGAATGGATCATATGGCGGTCCTGGGAGAAACGCTTGCTGAAATAGCGGCTCAGAAAGCGGGAATCATTAAGCCTGGAAGCAGAGTGGTGAGCATACAGCAGGCGCAAGAGGCCATGCGGGTGATTGAGGATGCCTGTGCATCCTGCAGCTGTCCGCTTCGGATTGCGGATCCAAAGAAGGCAGCCGGAATCAGGTATGGGTTGGAGTGGCAGAAGCTTTCCTATGGAGGCTATAGGGGGCTTACGATTCAGCTGTCGGGAAGGTATCAGATTGATAACTGCGTTTTGGCGGTGGAAGCGCTTCGGGCGCTTATGGAGGCAGGATGGGACATTCCGGAAGAAAAGCTGAGAAGCGGACTGCAAAACGCGCGCTGGCCGGGCCGGTTTCAGGTCATCGGAAAGAAGCCGCTGTTTCTTGTGGACGGCGCGCATAATGAGGATGGAGCTAGAAGGCTGGCAGAATCCATTGCGTTCCATTTTACAAACAAAAGGATCCTATATATAATAGGAATACTGAAGGATAAGGATGCGGAAGCGATTCTGCGGCTTACCTGCCCCGCCGCCGAGGCGATCATTGCGGTGGCCACTCCGGGAAATCCCAGGGCCATGCCCGCTCTGGAACTGGCACAGCTGGCCCGGCGCTTCCATCCGAATGTGACGGCAGCGGACAGTCTGGAAGAGGCGGTGGAAATGGCAAAGCTGCTGGCCGGAGCGGATGATGTTATCGTCGCATTCGGCACCCTGTCCTTCCAGGGAGATTTGATTAAAATTGTGGAGAAAGGCACGGTCAGGAGTGATACCCATGGTAAATAAAGAGAAAATAGAAGAGGCAGTACGGCTGCTGCTGGAAGGAATCGGAGAAGATACTTCACGAGAAGGTCTTGTGGAGACACCGGAACGGATAGCCAGGATGTATGAGGAGATCTTTTCCGGAATGGATGAGGATCCGGCTCTGCCGTTATCGAAACAATTTGGCGTCCAGGAGGGCGGAATTGTGCTGGAGAGGGATATCACCTTCTATTCTACCTGCGAGCATCATATGATGCCCTTTTTTGGAAAGGCCCATGTGGCTTATCTGCCGGAGGGCAGGGTGGTGGGCTTAAGCAAGCTGGCCCGGACGGTGGAAATCTTTGCAAAGCGCCTGCAGCTCCAGGAGCGCCTGACGGCGCAGGTGGCGGATGCTCTGATGGAGAATCTGGCTCCGAAGGGCGTGATGGTGATGATGGAAGCGGAACATATGTGCATGACCATGCGCGGGGTGAAGAAGCCGGGGAGCCGTACGGTCACTGTGGCAATGCGGGGGGCGTTCGAGAGCGATCCTGCGCTGCAGGAAGCTTTCTACCGCATGCTGCGCGCATGAAGAGAGGAAGAGGGAAGAAAGGATGGATAAGAAAGAAGGGATGGAACGGGTGAACCGGATCCTGCGCCATCCGATATATCAGGAATGTCTGGAAAAGACGGTGCGGGCGGAAATAGACCGGCGATTCTGCGGCCATGATATGACACATCTTCTGGATGTGGCAAGGCTTTCCTGGATTCTGAATCTGCAGAAGGGGCTGGGACTGGAACAGGAAACGGTCTACGCGGCTGCCCTGCTGCATGACTGCGGCAGATTCCGCCAGTATGAGGACAAAACGCCGCATGAACTGGCCAGCGCCCAGATCGCTGAAGGAATTCTGGCTGACTGCGGTTTTGAAGGGATGAAAGCTGAGCTCATCCTGGATGCCATCCGTTCGCACAGAGATAAAGCGGTGGCGCAGGAGAACAGCCTGCGGGGCATCCTCTATACGGCGGACAAGAGAAGTAGGAGCTGCTTCGCCTGCCCGGCCCGCACGGACTGCGACTGGCCGGAGGAAAAGAAGAATCTGACATTGGAACTATAGTGTTGCAGGCGTGCGAAAGCGCGCAGATGGGAGCGAGAATGAAAATAGGCGGAAAAGAATTTCAGACACAGGGAAAAACGTACATCTGTGGGATCCTGAATGTGACGCCGGACTCCTTTTCGGACGGAGGACGGTTCAACCGGATGGATCAGGCATTATATCATGTGGAGGAAATGATTGGGGACGGCATGGATCTGCTGGACATCGGCGGAGAGTCTACGCGGCCGGGATATACACTGATCTCCGTTCAGGAAGAGGTGGAACGGGTGGTGCCCGTGCTGGAAGCTGTGAAAGCCCGCTTTGACATTCCCGTTTCTCTGGATACTTATAAATATGAGGTGGCGCGGGAGGGCATCCGTGCAGGCGCTGATCTGATCAACGATATCTGGGGCCTTCGATATGATGAGGGACAGATGGCAGCGCTGATCGCGCGCAGCGGCCTGCCCTGCTGTCTGATGCATAACCGGGAAGCGCAGATCGAGGGAGATTTCCTGCCCGCGCTGCTTGGCGAGTTGAAGGAAATATTGGAACTGGCCCAAAAGGCGGGGATCGGAAAAGAGAGAATCCTTCTGGATCCGGGCGTTGGCTTTGGCAAAAGCTATGAACAAAACCTGGAGATTCTGGCAAATCTGGATCATATGACCGGTTTGGGCTGCCCGCTGCTGCTGGGCACATCCAGGAAGTCCGTGATCGGCCTGACCCTGGACGTGCCCGCAGGAGAACGCCTGGAAGGAACGCTGGTCACCACGGTGCTGGCGGCATTGGCCGGATGTATGTTTGTACGCGTGCATGACGTGAAGGAAAATAAAAGGGCGGTCAGAATGGCGGAAGCGATCCTGGCGCACAGAAGGGAAGGATAAAGTGACGGGGATGGATGAAATCAGGATCAGCGGGCTTCAGGTATACGCCAGGCATGGCGTGTACGAAGAAGAAAAGAAGCTGGGACAGCGTTTTCTTGTGGATGCGGTGCTCTATACGGATCTGGAGGCGGCAGGGAAGACGGATGAACTGTCCGCCTCCACGGATTACGGGGCTGTATGCGAGAAAATTCAGGAGATTCTTACGCAGAATGTATACAATTTGCTGGAAGCGGCGGCGGAGAGAACTGTGGAAGCGATTCTTCTGTCTTTCCCTCTGATCCGTGCGGTGAGGCTGGAGCTGCATAAACCGCAGGCGCCGATTCGCCTTCCTTTTGAGGATGTGGCGGTGCGGATCTGCCGTGGCTGGCATACTGCCTATGTGGCGCTTGGCTCCAATATGGGAGACAGGGAAGCATATATCCGGATGGGGGTGGAAGGGCTCGGAGAGCATCCGCTCTGCAGGGTGAAACGCGTTGCCCCGTTCTATAGGACCACCCCCTACGGGGGTGTTTGCCAGGAGGATTTCATAAATACGGTGATGGAAGTGGAGACTTTGCTTTCCCCAGAAATGCTTCTGGATCGGATGCAGGAGACGGAACAGAAAGCGGGAAGAGAGCGAAAGTTGCATTGGGGGCCAAGAACTCTGGATCTGGATTTAATCTTTTATGATGATCAAATCATCCATACTGACAGGCTTACTGTACCGCATCCGGATATGGGAAACAGGGATTTTGTCCTGACACCTTTGTGTGCGCTGAATCCGGGCTATGTCCATCCGGTGTGCCGCCTGACGGTTGCCCAGATGTCGGAGCGCCTTGCGGAAAAAGGTGAGAAGTATATTAAAAACAATGTAAAATATTCCGGGAAATTGTTGCCATCGGAAGAGGAATAGGTATACTAAGGGTATGTGCGTTCCGCCCTGACGGGGTATCCCGCCAAAGCGGCGCGCAAATAGGAGGAAGGTGCTAAAAAGCGCTTTCACCCTTCCCGATTTTATACGCGCGCAAAAACGCGCAGATGGGAGAGCGCATGGAATTATCAGAGTTGAGAGAGCAGATCGACGAAGTGGATGCCAAAATCGTCGCCCTGTATGAGAAAAGGATGGATATCAGCCGTCAGGTTGCGGAATATAAGATCGGAACGGGGAAAAAGGTGTTTGACCGGGTTCGGGAAAAGGAAAAGCTCGAAAAGGTGAGAAGCCTGGCCGGAAATGAATTTAACAAGACGGGCGTGGAAGAACTTTTTGAACAGATCATGTCCATGAGCCGGAAGCTGCAGTACCAGCTTCTGACAGAAGCGGGAAGCATGGGAAGGCTGCCGTTTATCCGCGTGGACAGCCTGGCGCTGGATCAGGCGCGCGTGGTCTTTCAGGGGGCGGAAGGCGCTTTTTCACAGGCAGCGATGCATCAGTATTTCGGCAAGGGGATCAATAGTTTCCATGTGGATACTTTTCGGGATGCCTTCGTCGCCATTGAAGAGGGAAGCGCTGATTTTGCGGTGCTGCCCATCGAGAATTCCACGGCCGGGATCGTGAATGAAATCTATGATCTTCTGGTGGAATACGAGAATTATATTGTGGGAGAGCAGATCATCCGGATTGAACACTGTCTGTTAGGGCTTCCGGGGACAAAGATGGACGAGATTGGGACCGTATATTCCCATCCCCAGTCCCTGATGCAGAGCGCACGCTTCCTTTCTGAGCATAACTGGAGACAGGTCAGCCTGCCCAATAACGCTTTTGCGGCCAGGAAGGTGGCTGAGGAAGGGGACAGAAGCCAGGCAGCTATCGCAGGAGAGTACGCGGGAGAGGTATATGGCCTGGAGGTATTAAAGAAGCCCGTGAATTGGTCCGACACGAATTCCACCCGTTTCATTATTATTACCAATCAGAAGATATTCCGGAAGGATGCCAAAAAGGTGAGCATCTGCTTTGAGGTGCCCAACGAGAGCGGTTCCCTCTACAACATGCTTTCTCACTTCATCTACAATCATCTGAATATGACCAAGATAGAAAGCCGTCCTCTGGAGGGCAGAAATTGGGAATACCGCTTCTTCATCGATTTCGACGGAAATCTGGAGGACAGCGCGGTGAAGAATGCGTTGCGGGGTCTGCGTGAGGAAGCCAGGAATATGCGCGTGCTGGGCAATTATTGAGAGGCAGAAGATAAGATGAGGGAAAAAGAACTGATCCTGTACAGGGATTTTGGAGAAGAAGGAAAACTTCTGGAAAAGATGGCCTGGCTGATGGACCACTATACGGAAGCGGAGGGCGTGGGCAGATGCGGCTCAATGCTCTATGAATGCATGCATGACCTCCTGGAACAGGCGGGAAGATACGGGTTTGAGGGCAACCTCTGGCATTGCTATCTTACGAACCTTCTGGTCAACCAGGAGAACAGCTATAGCTGTGCATGCGAGATCCAGGGAGAGGCGGAAGGAACGATCCATGAAGCGGTGCTTCACGATATTCAGATCTTCCGGGAATTCTTTGCATATGATTTTACACAGATGATGGAGGTGCTTTCTGCACCCGCTTTTTCCATGGCTCTTTCCTATCGGGGAGGAGGCCGGTCAGGCAGGGTTTACAATATCCGCATTCGGCAAAGAATCTGTACGTTGGCAAAGCAGCTGGAAGAAGCGCAGACCGCGGAACAGATGAAGGAGGCCCTAACACAGTTTTATCAGGAATATGGCGTGGGCAGGTTTGGCCTGCATAAGGCGTTCCGCGTCAGCCATATCGAAGACGGTCAGGGAGCAGGAGGCGCGCGGATCGAACCCATCCTGAATATTCCCCATGTGAAGCTGGCGGATCTGGTTGGGTATGAGACGGCGAAGAAGAAGCTGATCGACAATACGGAGGCTTTTGTGGCGGG
>USKC01000115.1 GCA_900555195.1 uncultured Lachnospiraceae bacterium | reverse complement strand
GCCAGTATCAGGGCCCCATCCGGCTTCAGCTTGCGGGCAGGAATACGGTGGTGATCGGTTCTTCCCAGTATGGAAAAACCAATCTGCTGCAGGTGATTATCCGGGCTCTGGCGCAAAACTATTCGCCGCGGGATGTGAACCTCTATATTCTGGATTTCGGCTCCATGTTCCTGAAGAACTATGAAGCCCTGCCCCATGTGGGGGGCGTTGTGTGCGCGTCGGAGGACGAGCGGTTCCGCAACCTTTTCAAGCTCCTTGGCGAAGAGATGGCGCGCAGAAAAGAGAAGCTGGTGGCTGCCGGGGTGAGTTCCTTCCTTTCCTACCGGGAAGCGGGATATTTGGATCTGCCCTATATCGTGCTGCTCATTGATAATTTTACGGCACTGAAAGAAACCTATCTGGCGGATGACGACCCGCTGCTTCCGCTTTGCCGGGACGGCGCTTCCATGGGACTTTCCGTGGTGATCGCCAACAGCCAGACGTCGGGATTCGGATACAAGTATTTCTCGACCATATCCAATCAGCTCGCCTTCACCTGCAATGATGCGGATGAACTGAGCAATCTGTTCGGTTATACGAGACAGCGTCCCGAAGCCATTCCGGGAAGGTGCCTGACCATGATTGATAAAGCCTTGTACGAAGCGCAGATCTATCTCGCGTTTGAAGGAAAGAAAGAGATCGAACGCTCTACAGAAGTGAGGCGCTTTGTGGAGGAGAGGAAGGAAGCGTATCCGGATGTACATGCGAAGCCCATTCCGGCCGTTCCGGAGAAGCTGACCGCACAGCTGGCTTATGAATTTGCCGGAGAGGCGGACAGAAAAGAGCAGCTGGCGCTGGCGATGGATTATGAGAATATAAGCAGCGTCCTGATTTCCTTCCGGGAGCAGTTCATGCTGGCTCTTCTGGGAGAGAAGAAGGAGGCGGTGCATGGCCTGACGGCGGCCATTCTGTCGGATATCCGCAGGAATATTTTTGAAAGAAAAGTGGAATTGATTCTTGTGGATTCCTCCATGCGGGAATGGAAGGAATACAGCGATCTGCCCTATGTGGAACGCTATACTGCCCGTCCGGAGGATCTGCCTGATCTCATAGAAGAGCTGGAACAGGAACTTTCGGAGCGTGCACAGGAAGTGGAAGAGAACGGGGAAGAGGCGTTGGCGCAGTTTGCATTAAAGCTTGTGCTCATTAATAACAGGAGAGCGATAGAATGTCTCGGCGCTTCCAGAGAGGCCATGCGCGCCTATGACCGGATTGCGCAGAACTGGCGTGAGATGAAGGTGCTGTTCCTGATTACGGATCTGGCCAATGCGGCGGCGACCGCTGCCGGAGGAGACTTCCTCAAGCGCATCCGGGATGAAAAGAAGGCGGTCATTTTCGAGAGCCTGAAGAACGTCAAGCTGTTTGATATCCCGCTGCAGGCCGCCAGAAGGAATGCGGCCCCGCTCGGAAAATCAGATGCGTTCTGCCTGAACAAGGATGAAATTGTGCGGGTGAAGCTGGTGGAGGAAGAATAAAAGGAGGCGGCCATGGGAGGCGTGAACGAGGATTTTGAACTGGATACATCGAGTATGGATGCGGCGGCGGAAGCCTGTACCAGGCTTGCGGAGAAAATGAAGGATCTGCGCCAGAGCCTGGAGGATCGGGAAATCGAATTGATCGATACCTGGGAAGGACACGGTTCCACGGCTTTTCAGAAGAAATTCAACCATGCCAAGCAGCTGCTGACGGACATCAAAGATGAACTGTATGATATGGCGGAGTCGATCTATACGGCGGAGAGTTCCTATCTTGAAACGGATATGGAGACGGCCAAGGCGCTGGACGGCGTGACCAGCTTTGATTAAAGGGGGAAGTGGCGCATGGCGAGCATAGCGGAAATACAGAGGAAGATCAACCAGAAGGAAAGCCAGGTAAAGAAGTACAGAGACCGTCAGAAGAAGGTGAAGGAAGCGGGAGATCAGATCAGTTCCAAGCTGCCCGGGCGCATCACGGACGTCAATTCCAAGATCACCAGCTGTGCGAACAATCTGGAGGACGCGGTGAAGATAGACGGAAGGGTTCTGCAGGCGGTGGATCAGGTGCTGGAACGCAAGGAAGAAGGGAACGGCTCGGATTCTGATATCCGGGAGATGTCCCAGAAGATCGAGGAAGAAAGACGCCGCTGTGGAAGGAAGATCGAGGCGCTGAATGCCGAGATTGCCAGCCTGAAGAGGGAATTGGCCCGGTTAAGGGAAGAGGAGGAATAGGATGAGCACGATGGTCATCAATTATGATGAGATTGCCGATACGACCGCCGATATCCGTAAGGGCAGAAATGAACTGGAGGACTATGCGGATGCGATCAATGCCATCAAAAGAAAACTGAATTCCCTTCCAGGGGAGGACGAAGAAGGGCTGATCGGGTCGGCCATTTCTGCAGCTGTGAGAAAGTGCAGCGATATTACGGAATCACGCAGCGACTTGAATACGCTTTCCGACAGGCTTCAGAAGTTCCGGGAGAAAGCGGCTTCCGCCGATGCGGCGGTGGCGAAGAACATCAACGGCCTGGCAGAAGATAATTTTGACGAACTAAGCGGCCTGGAAGCGGTTGGAATGGCGATCTATAATTTCTTCTGCGTGGATGTGCCGAACGCTCTCTCTTCCCTGCCAATATTCGGAGAAGTTGTAGCAAAGGGAAGAGAAATCGGGAATGTTATTGCCGATCTGAAGGAGGACGTGTTGGACTGGTTCCAGCACGGGGACGGGAAGTATTTTCTGAATATAGCGATTGCGGCAGGGGAGTGGGTGGCTACCGCAGTCGGTTACTGCATAACCATTGGGGGGCTGGCCGCCGCGGGCACCGCCGCGGCGGTGCCGCTTGCCATAACTGCCATCGTAGCAGGGGGGATTTATGTGGCGTTCAAATTCGTGGATATGGCGGCCGTTACTCAGACCAATACCCAGGCCCTGTCCTATGCCAGGGAGGGCGATCATGGAAAAGCCCGCTTTTATGGGGATACGGATGGGTTTTCCAGCGCGCTGGATAAATATGATTTCGGCGGAAGCGATATCAATGCATTTATGGACAGTGTTGGCGAAGGATTTGACCTCACCCGTGATATGGCGGAGGTCGTTTATAACGCGGCGGATCTGGCAGGCACGGTGACAGGGCTGGGCGCTGTCCGCGGAATGAACGGGGATATAATCGGACAGGATTTCTCCTTCTCCAACGTATGGAATAATGCCAAGAGGGAGATCTGGGACAGCCTTCGGAAGGGTGGCCTGCATCATGATCGAGACACGGGAGAACTGGCGTTTGATTTTGTGGATGTTTTTGTAGATTCGTCGGCAGATGAGTATAAGCATCTGAAGTTCTGGCTGGGAGCCGGAACGGACTTCGTGAAGGATTATATCAGGGATGATAAGAGCGGCTGGGATGTGGCTGCGGACGCGGCTGTGGGCGCGTTGGAACATGTCAATATCATTTCTAAACTGAAAGGCGCGACAATCGATCCATTTAAAGATGCGTGGGATCTTGTTTCCGATTATTCGGATGTGAGGCAAAAAGGGGAAGAACTGAAAGACAGCCTTGAAAAGACGTTCTTTAACTGGATCACGGGCGGAGGACAGGGCCTGTTGGCCGAAGTGCCTGTTAGTGCCGGAGCGGCTTCTGGCGGCGGAGGGGGAGGCGGCGGCCGCTTTTAAGGAAGCGCCGGTTTCATCAGCATTTTCCCCAAAAAGGCGCCGGTAGAGCCGGTATGAATATGGCCAAGACGGCAGGAAGGATGTGGCAGTGTGAGGGAAGAGATCAGGGAAAAGATAAATGAAGGAAGCGTCTACATGTCGGCTTCCAATTATGAAGCGGCGGCGGAAGCGTTTGCCCGGGCGACACAGGAGGAGCCGTCCTGTGAGGAGGCGTATGAGCATCTGGGAAACGCATTGGCGAGCCTGAAACGGTATGATGAAAGCATCAAGGCCTTTAAGACGGCGCTGATGCTGAAACCAGGCGATAGCTCGATTTACTTCAGTATTGGCAGCGTTTATTTTCTGAAGGACGAATACAGAGAAGCGGTTAAGTATCTGAACCGGGCGGAAGAGGCTGGACAAAAAAGCGTAGGCCTGTATCTGCTGCGTTCCGGCATTTATGAGCGCAACGGGGACAGAATCCAGGCGATCCGTGAGATCTCCAGGGCGATCGACCTGGAACCTCTGCGGGCAGATCTCTATAAACGGAAAACACTGCTTCAGGTAGAGAATAATAATACCGATGGCGCTCTGGAGACGCTGGAGGAATTGAGAGAAGTCCTTCCCGACGCGCTGGCGGGCTATGAAATGGCCGTGCTGGTGCACTGCGTCCGGAAGGAATATGAGAAAGCGGACGAAATCGCCGAAAAGGGGCTTCGTCTGTTCCCCAAAGATCCGGCCATGTATCTTCTGAAGGTACAGATTGTCAGCCAGTCCGGTCAGTATGAGCAGGTGGAGAAATGGGCAGCGAAGCTTTCCGGCATGGAACTGGATCCACAGGCACGGACACAGCTGACTGTCTATCGTGCAGAGGCGTTTGGCAGGCAGGAGAACATGACCCGGATGCAGGAGGTGCTGGAAGAACATTACCAGAAATGGAAAGATCCGGAAGTTATGTATCTGCTGATGATGTTCTACTCCGGACAGAAGGAGTATGGAAGGCTGAAAGGACTGGCAGGGCAGCTGAAGGAAATGGATGTGAAAGATTCCTTCCGGGCGGCCGCGCAGTTCGCCTATGCGGAGGCGGTGGAGCATATGGACGGAAAGGAAGCGGCGGAAGAACTTTATCGGAAGATGACGAAGGACTTCCGGAAGCTTACGATTGCAAATCCTACTCTCTACGAGGTCTATATCTATCGCCTTTTAAGCCACTGCGCCGTCGGAGAATATGAGAAGGCGCTGGAACTGGCGGACTATATTTCCAACGCGAAGCCGGGGCTTTCCGACGGGCACCTGTACAGGGCCTATGTGCTTGAAAAGGCGGGAAGAGGGCAGGAAGCAAAAGAAGAGCGCAGGAAAGCGCAGACGGCGGCTCCTGCGCGGCAGTAAGGAGGCGTATCTATGGCGAACAGGCTGAAGTTTGATATGGACGCGTTTGCTTCCTTTCAGAAAGAGGTGTCCAACCTGACCTCTTCACTGAAGGAGGCCAACACACAGCTTACGAGCGATATGGAACAGCTGCAGAAGGACTGGAACACGCCTGCGGGGAAGAAGTTCTTTGAAGAAAATAAGGTGGACTGGCAGGAACATGTTGACCGATATGTGGAAATGCTGGATGTGCTGTATGAGATGATCGGAGCGGCGATCAGAGAATATGAAGAAGTGGAAGCCGCTGCGGCTAATATCACATGTGAATAACCCCGGAAAGGGGATTCAAAGAAAGGAGATATAGAGATGGCATTAAGGATTGATTTTGAAGGAGTGAGCGAGTGCATCGATGCGATGAATACCTCCATTGAGGATTTGGAGGAAGCGGCGGCAGACATCAATACCACCGTGATGCAGAATCTGGGCGAGCATTGGGAAGGGGATTCCTATGATAAGTGCATTACCACTTATGAGGATGAATACCAGGATCTTCTGATCAATAAGATCCCTGATATGGTGGGACAGCTGAGACAGTTCATGGAAACATGTAAACAGGCCCTGCAGGAGACGGATGCAAGCTTGGCGGGAAAATAAGATGATTCATTATGCGGTGGTGACGACATCAGGAATGGTGCGTCCGATCAATGAGGATAATTTTTACCTGAACGGCGCCGTGAAGAATACGACAAGGGCGAATGTGGGCATGCGCAACAAGACGGCGGGCCCGCAGGCGCTCTTTGCCGTCTGTGACGGGCTGGGAGGAGAAGGCTGCGGAGAGCAGGCGGCTTATATCGCTGCAAGCGGCCTGAAGGAATATCAGGACAGCTTTATGGAACGCTATGCGGGCTATATCGCCCGCACGAATCAGATCATCTGCCGGGAGCAGAAGGTTATGGGCGTCCACATGGGATGCACCATCGCAGCCCTGGCCGTGTCGGACGGCAAAATCCTGGCGCTCAATATCGGCGACAGCCGTATCTACCGGCTGCATGAAGGTGAACTTACGATCCTGTCCAAGGATCACAATGAATTTGAGACGTTGGTGCGCTTCGGGCTGGCAGCTCCGGAGGAGTATTATTCCAGCCCTGCCCGAAACCGGCTGACCAGAGTGCTGGGCATGCCCGAGGAAGAAGGCGTGCTGACGCCCCATGTGGCAGAAGAGATTGGCTGCGAACCGGGAGATCTGTACCTTTTGTGCAGCGACGGTTTCTGCGGAACGGTGCTGCCGGAGGAAATCCGCACGCTCCTGCAGCAGAAGGGTTCCCTTCTGTCCAAATGCAAGAAAATGGTGAAACGTGCGGTGGAACATGGCAGCGACGATAACGTGACGGCGATGCTGATCGAGTTGGAATGAGGCCAAACCCGCATCAGACACAACATCCAGCGGCCTCTCCGGAGGGGCCGCTGGACTGTTATGTCTGATGCGGGTTTGGCCTGATATGTAGCTTGAAACAAAGGCAAGCCCATAGTAAGATTTAGTTAAAACGGGGGAGATTCCTATTATAAAGCAAGCGGAGGGAGTGCAGATATAGATAAAGAATGGAACGAAAAATTAAACCAGCAGGATCTGCAGCGGCTTCGAGAATTGCGTCTGATGGCCATATCAACAGAGTAGTGGAGGAGACAGAAAAAAATTCCAGGACGAAGAGCATATCATATGTGTGAACGGAGCGTACCTGGATCAATCCCACTGGGACTTCTTATACATGATTTTTCCTGTACAGATCCGGATGATATTACATATGAAGTGCTTGCAGAATGGGTAAGATATTTCAAAGAAAATGAAGAAGAAGTGGCTGCTATGTGTGAAGCGATAGAAGATATGAGAAATGAGGCTGTCATGGATGAAAGAAAAGATGTAGCACGCAGACTTCTTAAGATGGGCGGAATGGCATTGGATAAAATAGCCGGGATATCTAAATTGAGCATAGAGGAAGTACGTTTGCTTGCTTCTCGGAAAAATGCATAAATCTGGATGATACGAAAAATGGCTGATATCAGTGGGGCTGTCGGATATGGCGGCTCCTTGGAATTTTGTCAACCCATTTCCATGAAAAAATTATCGTAAATTTGGGTTAGACCATAGTATAGAGCCAACTCTATTATCTTAACTAATTGATATTGCCTCTAGGTGTTTGTGAAACGTAAAAGAAATAGTCAGACAATAACCAATTCTTCTGTATTCCGGAGAGTACCGGGATATGCGCGGAGATTCTTTTCGGGATAAATGTAGATCATGCTTCCGCAGGAGGAGTCTGTACAGGAATTCCCGCAGTGGCAGGCACGCCGTTTTCTCTTATCTTGTTGGATTGCGGGGCAGGCGGCAGCATGGGAAGGCATGGATCCGTAAGCGGCTTTATACGGAGCAAAAGAATCATCTAGTTTCTGCGCTTTTTAAAAGATTTTTTAAGATATCATCGAGAAGTTGAAGGAACTCATATTTGTCGTTGCCAAATTTATTTTGGTAATCATCAAAAATATTTCCCAAAATGAGCTGGTTATGTGTTATCCTAGGTAAGGAGAGGTGCGGATGAAATGATAAATACATTATTGGCGAAAAAGCTTATTGAAAGAATTACAAAGTATACGGAATATAATGTAAATATCATGGATGAGAAGGGAATCATTATTGCAAGCAAGGATGCTTCCCGGATTGGGACCTTTCACGAAGTAGCCTTTCAAATTATCCAGGGGGATGAGTATACCATCGTCGTAGACAGTGAAAACGCCCAGCTTGGAATAAAAAAGGGCGTAAATATGGCCATTTACTACGAAAAGAGAAAAGAAGGAGTGATTGGGGTAACGGGAGAGCCGGATGAAGTAATGCAGATAGCCCTTGTCATAAAAATGGCGGTCGAGGTAATGCTGGAGCATGAAATCTTTAAATATGAAAAACTGAGGCGGCGCAATCTGAAGGAACAGCTGCTGAATGTACTGCTGTATCACGACGGGCTTCAGGCGGAGGACTGGAGGCAATATGCGGAGCCGCTGAATTTGAGGGACGACATGATACGGATTCCGATTCTTATTTCCATAGAAAAAGAACGTTCAGTTGGCGAAAGCATTCTTGAGATAATCAGAAACGGGGGAAAGGCTTTTACGCAAGATCTGTTCTGCATCACGGGGGACGGGGATTTGCTTTTGTATAAAGCGCTGGATCACCCGTTTCAGGATTTGATGAAAAACTATAAATATCTGATCGGCGAGGCTTTAGGCAGCGTGTTGAGGTATATGAGAAGCGCGGGCTGGCGCTATACGATATATGCCGGTTCTTTTCAGAGCGATTTCCGGTTTTACAGGACAGGATATAGCCATTGTATATGGCTGAAAAAGCAGATGAGCTGCGGGGGGGGGGGGGGGAAGTTTTTTCTTCTACGACTACAGCGGCATGTATTTTATGTCGCTTCTTCCGCTTGCGGAGCTGCAGGTTATGTACGGTACAATAGAGGAGAATTTGGACGCCAAGTTTTTGGATAGCCTGAAAGAGGTTGTGGAAGCGTTGAGGAATGCGAATTGGGATCTCAATAAGGCCAGCCAGAAGATGCATGTACATAAAAATACGCTGGCTTATCGGTTGAATAAAATCAGGGAAGTTTTGAATATGGATCCGGTTAGAAACGGCAACGACAGGGATTGGGTGAATGGGTTTTATCAGTATTTGAAAAGAAAAGAAAGCGTATATAAATTATAAAAGCGTATAGAAATGATAAAATGGGACTGTCGCATCAATGATTAG
>USKC01000114.1 GCA_900555195.1 uncultured Lachnospiraceae bacterium | reverse complement strand
GGGCCGGTTATTCCTGCTCCGATTCTGTCCCAGAAATCGTAAAAGGCTGTTCCAGATATTCCAGGAATGAAATCACCGTATCCGGATGCTGCGTGTTTACGATGACGGCCAGATAAGCGTCCTCATAGGCTGCGTAGGCCTGACTTTCCTGCAAAAACGGAACGTCGGTTACGCGAATGGCCGCAGGGACATCTTCCTGCCCATCCTCAGGGATATCATAGTAGATCAGGCGATCTTCATATTCATTCAACATCTCGTCGGAAAGCAGATCATTCAGATTGTAGAAGTATCCTCCGTCCGCATAGGTGGCAAAGGTATCCGGATCGATGATGACCACGTCCAGTTCCTTGGCTGCAACCATAGCGGCGAATTTTTGAATGTTTGCCATCGTATATTGATCGGTGGAATCTTGCTGAAGCGTAAAATTAGTTTCCAAAGAAGTGGAATATTTGTTCGTATCAATTTGCGCAAAGGATTCAAATCCTTCCATAAAGGAAGTGACATCTATGTCTGTATATCCGTTTATAAGTACTCCATGAAAAGCACTGTCTTTTGCAGTTACGATGGTGTAGATGAGATTGGCTGCAAATGCGATCACCAGAATTGCTACGATTGTGGCCACCCTGTAATATTCCCAGAAATAAGCGGCCTTTTCTTTCAGGCTTTTGCCCTTCATTTTCTTATGCTGGGCTCTGATTTCATCAAATACGGAATTGCCTTCTGCCATAATTAACCTCTTTTCCGGCGCTGGGAGAGAAGCTTTCTCTTAAGAATAAGAATCCCTGCGCAATTTCTTCTCTTAATGATAATCGGAGGATGAAATGATGTCAATGAACCTCTCAGGCAAACCTCTTAAAATTTTCTAAATTCCCTGTGAATTTTTGGTGTCCTGGATAGCTGTACTTGCAACTTGATAAATTTTGTAATATCATAAATACCAATAAGAAGGAAACGGCGCAGGCAGTTCGGAAGAAGAGATACAGCCAGCCGGAAGTACTGGAAGGAGTAAAGTATTTAATTATGGAAACGTATGTGGAATGCATGGTAAAAAGGAAGAAGAATGGGGGGCTTGTGGCGCTGAAGGTTCTGCTGATCGTGCTCACGGTATTGTTCTTCCTGCTGGGAATGGGCTCCATCATTTTCCTGATTGTGGCGATTGCAGCGGGTGTGGGGGCTTATTTTGTGAGTCTCAACAGCAGTCTTGAATATGAATATCTGTATGTGGACAAGCAGCTGACTGTGGACAAAATTATGGCGCAGACCAAGAGGAAAAAAGTGGATACGCTGGACCTGGAGCGGATGGAGATTTTGGCTCCGATCAAGTCCTGGCATCTGGACGATTATAAGAACCGGCAGCTGAAGACCGTGGATTACAGCACGGGAGTGGAAGAAAAGCCGGATCGGCGATACTGCTTAATTTATAATGGAGAGAAGCGTGTAATCTTTGAACCCAATGAGGCGATGGTAACCGCCATCAAATCAATCGCCCCCAGAAAAGTTTTTACGGATTGACATTTCCGGGCGGGTTTGATACACTTCTAAAAAACAAAACTGTCAGTACTTCTACTGGCAGTTTTATATTCACAATTTTCTAAAGAATTGTCCGTGTTGTACGGACAGTTGAAGCACAGTGACAACCAAAGAGAACAGGAGGAGAGAAGATGGGTCAGATTATTGGCGATGGAATCACTTTTGATGACGTGCTGCTGGTGCCGGCATATTCCCAGGTGATCCCGAATCAGGTTGATTTGTCGACCTGGCTGACGAAGAAGATCAAGCTGAACATTCCTATGATGAGCGCGGGAATGGATACCGTTACCGAGCACAGAATGGCGATTGCGATGGCCAGACAGGGCGGCATCGGAATCATTCATAAGAACATGTCTATCGAAGCGCAGGCGGAAGAGGTGGATAAGGTAAAGCGTTCAGAAAACGGAGTTATCACGGATCCCTTCTCCCTTTCTCCGGAACATACGCTTCAGGATGCAGATAATCTGATGGCGAAGTTCCGCATTTCCGGCGTCCCGATCACGGAAGGCCGCAAGCTGGTTGGTATCATTACCAACCGTGATCTCAAATTTGAAACAGATTTCTCCAAGAAAATCAAAGAGTCTATGACCTCCAAAGGCCTGATCACAGCGAGAGAGGGTGTTACGCTGGAGGAAGCGAAGAAAATCCTGGCCAAAGAGAGAAAAGAGAAGCTTCCTATTGTGGATAAGGATTTCAATCTGGTAGGCCTGATTACCATTAAAGATATCGAGAAGACGATTAAATATCCCCTTTCCGCTAAGGATTCTCAGGGCAGGCTGCTTTGCGGCGCAGGCGTGGGAATTACGGCAAATGTGCTGGAACGGGTGAGCGCTCTGGTGGATGCCAAGGTGGACGTGGTTGTGCTTGACTCCGCGCACGGACATTCTGAGAACGTGCTTCGCTGCCTGCGCATGATAAAAGAGAAGTTCCCGGAACTGCAGGTGATTGCAGGAAACGTGGCGACCGGAGAGGGAACAAGGGCCCTGATCGAAGCGGGAGCGGATGCTGTTAAAGTAGGTATCGGACCTGGATCCATCTGCACCACCCGCGTTGTAGCAGGTATCGGTGTTCCTCAGATCACCGCGATTATGGACAGCTATGCGGTTGCCAAAGAATATGGCATTCCGATCATTGCGGACGGCGGCATTAAGTATTCCGGCGATATGACCAAAGCCATCGCTGCAGGCGGCAATGTCTGCATGATGGGAAGCATTTTTGCCGGCTGCGACGAAAGCCCCGGAACCTTTGAACTCTATCAGGGACGTAAGTATAAAGTATACCGCGGCATGGGCTCTATCGCTGCTATGGAGAACGGCAGCAAAGACCGTTATTTCCAGTCCGATGCGAAGAAACTGGTGCCCGAAGGTGTGGAAGGCCGCGTTGCATATAAGGGAACCGTGGAAGACACCGTATTCCAGCTGATCGGAGGCCTCCGTTCCGGCATGGGTTACTGCGGCACCCGAACCATAGAAGAACTCAAGCAGAACGGCCGCTTCATCAAAATTTCCGCCGCCGCCCTGAGAGAAAGCCACCCGCATGATATTCATATTACAAAAGAGGCACCGAATTATAGTGTAGAGGATAATTAAAATTTTTCTGGTGCCTCTTTGGGAAGCGCCCAACTATAGCGTAGAGGATAACTAAAAAGTAATCTGGCGCTTCCTTTGGAGGCACCGAATTATAGTGTAGAGGATAATTAAAATTTTTCCGGTGCCTCTTTAGGAAGCGCCCAACAAGCGCGGGAGTATACCACAAAAATGCTCCGGCGCTTGTGAGGAAAGCTTTGCTTGCGGGAATTGATAAAAGTCCCTTAATAACGGCATTTTCAGGCGCTGAAGGGGAAGTTTTGTATTGATTTTTCAAAAGTTCTTTTGTATAATGGGTAAGTGTTGGGGCCTGTAGCATGGGCGCCATAAAACGACGGCACATTACAAAAAGAGAGAGAGGTTGAGCGTAAGATGGCAAATATCAATTTGGAACAGTATGGAATTACTGGAACCACAGAGATTGTTTACAATCCTTCTTATGAACTCCTGTTTGAAGAGGAGATGAATCCTAATCTGGAGGGGTATGAGAAGGGTCAGGAAAGCGAGCTCGGCGCGGTTAACGTTATGACCGGCATTTATACGGGCCGTTCCCCCAAAGATAAATATATCGTAATGGATGAGAACTCCAAGGATACCGTATGGTGGACTTCCGACGAGTATAAGAATGACAACCATCCTGCCAGCCAGGAAGCGTGGAAGGCAGTTAAGGAGCTGGCTCTGAAAGAGCTCTCCAATAAGAGACTGTTCGTTGTAGATGCATTCTGCGGCGCGAATAAGGATACCCGCATGGCTATCCGTTTCATCATGGAAGTAGCCTGGCAGGCTCACTTCGTTAAGAACATGTTCATCCGTCCGACAGAAGAGGAACTGAAGGACTTCAAGCCGGATTTCGTTGTTTACAACGCTTCCAAGGCGAAGGTTGAGAACTACGAGGAACTGGGCCTCAGATCTGAGACGGCTGTTATGTTCAACATCACTACCCGCGAGCAGGTAATTGCCAACACCTGGTACGGCGGTGAGATGAAGAAGGGTATGTTCTCCATGATGAACTACTATCTGCCTTTGAAGGGCATTGCATCCATGCACTGCTCCGCAAATACAGATATGAACGGCGAGAACACCGCGATCTTCTTTGGGCTTTCCGGAACTGGTAAGACCACTCTTTCCACGGATCCTAAGAGACTGCTGATCGGTGACGATGAGCACGGCTGGGATGACAACGGCGTGTTCAACTTTGAAGGCGGCTGCTATGCGAAGGTAATCGACCTGGATAAGGATTCTGAGCCTGATATCTACAATGCAATTAAGCGCAACGCCCTTCTGGAGAACGTTACGGTAGATGCAGACGGCAAGATCGATTTCACGGACAAGAGCGTTACGGAGAATACCCGTGTATCTTACCCGATCGACCATATCGAAAAGATTGTACGTCCTGTTTCCGCAGCTCCGGCAGCGAAGAACGTGATCTTCCTGTCCGCTGATGCATTCGGCGTACTTCCTCCTGTATCCATCCTGACTCCTGAGCAGACTGAGTACTATTTCCTGTCTGGCTTCACTGCAAAGCTGGCTGGAACAGAGCGCGGAATCACCGAGCCCACTCCTACCTTCTCCGCTTGCTTCGGACAGGCTTTCCTGGAGCTGCATCCGACTAAGTATGCGGAAGAACTGGTGAAGAGAATGAAGGAGAGCGGAGCGAAGGCTTATCTGGTTAACACCGGCTGGAACGGAACCGGAAAGCGTATTTCCATCCGTGACACCCGTGGAATCATCGATGCGATTCTGGATGGCTCCATCTTGAACGCACCCACCAAGAAGATTCCTTACTTCAACTTTGAAGTTCCTACAGAACTGCCTGGCGTAGATCCTGCGATTCTGGATCCTCGCGATACTTATGCGAATGCTTCCGAATGGGAAGAGAAGGCAAAAGATCTGGCAAGCCGTTTCGTGAAGAACTTCAAGAAATATGAAGGAAATGAGATCGGCAAGGAACTGGTTGCTGCCGGCCCTCAGGCATAATGAGCTTCCCCGGCAATCAAGCCGGTTGGATAGAGGGGTGAACCCCCAATAGGAAATGCCGCAAAATCATCAGATACCGATGGTTTTGCGGTGTTTCTGCTTTTAAAGAAATGGAAGAAGGGGAGAGGAATTGAAAAATACGCAAGGTAACGTTCGGTACACGCGCTTTAGCGTAAAACGCTTCGGTAGGGAGGTAAAATGGAAACGGCAGAAGTGATAAAGAGCCGCAGGAGCACGAGAAAATATCAGGCTCGACCGGTGGAAAGAGAAAAGCTTTCATGTATCCTTGACGCAGGGAGATATGCGCCGAGCGGAGGGAATAATCAGACCACACATTTCCTGGTGATTCAGAAAAAGGAAGTGCTGGAGGAATTGGCCTTGCTGGTGAGACAGGAGTTTGCTCAGATGGAAATAACGCCGGGCATGTACAAATCCATGGCACATTCGATACGGGCTTCAAAAGAGGGAAACTATGTGTTTCACTATAATGCTCCCGTTCTGATTTTGACAGCGAATCAAAAGGATTATGGGAATCAGATCGCTGACTGCGCCTGCGCATTGGAGAATATGATGCTGATGGCAAATGAACTGGACCTGGGGAGCTGTTGGATCAACCAGCTGAAATGGCTTAATGAGAACCAAACGATCCTGAAATATCTGCGGGAACTTGGCCTGGAGGAAAACGAACGGGTATATGGCGCTGTGTCGGTCGGCTATGCAGATACCAAGGATGGGAACCCCATAAGGATACCCTTGGAACGCACAGGAAATCCAGTTACATGGATATAGCTGTATGTGGGTTCTGTTTTGAATGGGGCAGTGCTTGATGACGAAGCGGTTCAGCGGAAGGCCGCTCCATCATCTGTCCGATACAGTTTATTCAGCGTGAATCCCCGGCCACGGACTTCATTGATCCGGCTGATGATGAGAAAGGCTTCCGGATCGATATCCAGGATCAGCTGATTGGCCTTAGCCAGGTCACGGTTGGAGAGAACGGCCAGCACCATGTTTTCCTCTTTGTGTAGATAACCGGTTTCCATATGAAGGAGTGAGGTGCCGCAGTCGATTTTATCAGCCAGTAGCCGATTGATCTCTTCGTGACGTCTGCTGATGATCTTCAGCTGTACTTTCGCCCCTCCCAACAGGAGTACCTTGTCCAGTGTCAAAGTGTAGACTGCGATCAGCAGGATTCCGTAGAGAATATTGGAAAGGCCGGTTTCCGTTGCTTGAAGCGCGAGAATCAGACAGTCGCACAGATAGATGACGGCGGATACATTCAAATGCTTTTTCTTATTCAGGATCAGGGCGGGAATATCCATTCCGCCTGTGGATGCCCCGGCGCGCATAACAATGCCGATGCCCGCTCCGATCAGAAGGCCGGCATACAGGACGGCGACGATCCGCTCTTCCATGATAAGTCCGGGAATGCCGGAGAGTTCCGTGAGGCGCAGCAGCAGGGGATACAGGATGGTGCTGAGCACAGTTGTGGCGGCGAACTGTCTGCCCAGAATCCATGCGCCAAGCAGGAACATGGATAGATTGAATACCGATACAAACGCGCTGACCGGGATATGTAAGGTATGGTAAAAAAACAGTGCCAGTCCGGTCGTTCCTCCGGTCAGCAGCTGGTTGGGGACGATGAATACCGTCACCGCCAGCGCGTAAAGAAGATTGCCTAAGACGATCATTCCGAGCTTAAGCAGAATAGGAATCCATTTCTTTTTCATTCGTTGCCTCCTTCTTTTGCGTATGCAGACAGGAGAGGGCGGTCTTTTTTGCTCTACCGCACGAAATCAAGACAATAAAAAACGGCAGCTAAGCTGCCGTTTTCATATGCATGATGAAAGAGTGACACTGTGGCCGTTCTCCCCTGTTTCGCATGATCTTTCCTGTCCTTCATATATGGTTCTTAAATCTCTGTCCCTATCTTAGCACCGGCTGCGGAATCGGTCAAGCGGCAACGGCCTTGGCGGAAGGCTACAGGACATGCAGATCCGCATTCACGACCCTGGAGCTAAGAAGGTTCCCCAGCATATCCCCGATTCCTCCTCCAGCTTCCTTCTCTTCCTGGGCGCCGATGAAGGCTACGCTGTTCGATACGAGTTCCACCGCGCTTTTCTGCTCTTCGGAACAGAATATGGATGCGCAGCTTTCAAACTGCGTCTTCTCTAAAATCTGTTCGGGAGAGACGTCTTTGGCAATACGGACAAGGGCACAGCTGCGGACAGAAAGGCCGTCCGGGCAGGCATTCAGGAGGGAAGCGTTGATCGTGGCCATGGGCTTTGACTGCAGAATTTTTCCTTTGAGCAGGGTCAGATTTTCGTATTCCGCCCCCAACCCTTGGAAGGCATCCAAAAGGCTTGCGGGCAGGCAGACGGTTCCATTCACCTTCAGTCCTTCGATGCGGGAAAGAAGGGGAGCGCTGCTTTGATCGAGCGTCAGGGAACCTTCCACATACAGACGGGAGCCGTGCTTGGCAAGCAGCGCCTGATCCAGACGGACATCCCGGCCCGCGTAAGCATATCCGGCAGGGATGATCTGGAGCTTTACGGTTTCATCAAAGAGCGAAAGCGCATCCGGAACAGAGGCTTCCCCAACCAGGACGGAAGGCGTGACAAACTGGATCCCTTTTGCCGCGAGGGAGGGAATGTCCAGCTTCTGATCGGTCAGGCAGACCCTGTTCTTCACATAATAACGTCCCCCTTCCTTGACGCGGAGGGGAAAATAGGCATCCGGGGTGAAGTCTGAATCCAGCACGATACAGTCGTCCGGATAATAGTCCGTGCTCCCATTGACAGATAGATTTTTCAGATATGGCGACAGGGAGGCAGGACAGCGGACGGAACCATTCACAGAAATCGCCAGGAAGGACTGAAGCACTTCCTGCGTGCCCGGGTGGATGACGAGATCTCCGTTGACGGCCAGCACAGTATTGGATGCAACAGCGGTGGACGCAGCGATTTCATAATGGCCGTTTTCGGAGATACAGTTGACTTCCTCGTCCAGCTCTAAGGAACTGGTCATGTTGCATATGATTGGAAACTTTGCGAAGGCCTCTTTGCTGCGTTCGTTTACCAGAAGAAGATCTGTGTTAATGATGATGTGCTCATAGCCGGACAGCGTCTCTTCCTTTACTTTTCTTGCATCACAGACATCGCAGTTAATGATCAGATTTTTCTTTTCAAACATAGGTTTCCCCTTTCCTGCGCGGCCCTGAGAAGAAAAGGAGCTGGCGGGACCGCGCGGCGCCGACTCCGGTTCCGGAGAAGATCCCGGATGTATGTTTGGTTTCTCTGTTTTGGCTTTTCCCTGGGAGAGGACATACCCGGAGAAATAAGCGTTCAGCCATCCTTCAGGGCAGCCTGCAAGTGCTTTTTGGCCAGGGAAAGCCTGGCGCGGACGGTACCTGGCGGGATGCTGAGAAAATCGCCGATCTCACGGGAAGTGTAGCCGGAGAGATAGCGCAGGCCAAACAGCATCCCTTCTTCCCCGGGAAGGCTGTCCAGAAGCTGCTGCCAGTCAATCCTTGCATACTCTTCCGAAAGATGCCCGGTTTCCGGAACCGTATCCGGAAGCGTTTCAAAGCGGGCATGGCGGAGCCAATCCAGGTACAGGTTCCTGATCGTGCGATAGAACCAGGCCCGAAGCTGGCGCTCCGGGAATGTCTGGAGAAGGGCGGAATTGAGAAGCCCTCTCAGGAATGCCTCCTGAACCAGATCTTCCGCCAGAGCCGGATCG
>USKC01000113.1 GCA_900555195.1 uncultured Lachnospiraceae bacterium | reverse complement strand
GAATGCGGAGAAGCGTATGAGCAAGAAAATTCCATTAAGACAGTGTGTCGGCTGCGGGCAGATGAAAGGGAAAAAGGAAATGATGCGCGTCCTGAAGACCGCAGAAGGGGATATCCTGTTAGACATGACGGGAAAGAAGAACGGAAGAGGCGCGTATCTGTGCAAATCCATGGAGTGCCTCAGAAAGGCCAGAAAGAGCAAAGGCCTGGAACGTTCCTTTAAGATGAGCATTCCCGGCGAGATATATGACAATCTGGAAAAGGAGTTTGAGGAGTTTGAAGCAGAATAAGATTCTCTCCCTGCTCGGCCTTGCCGCTAGGGCCCGCGTGGTGGTAAGCGGCGGATTTATGACAGAGAAAGCCGTTAAGGACGGCAAGGCCCGCCTGGTAATTGTGAGCGGCGACGCCTCTGATAATACAAAGAAAGACTTCGAGAACATGTGTGAATTTTATCATGTCCCCATGTTTGTCTATTCCACAAAGGAAGAACTGGGGCATGCGATAGGAAAGGAGCTGAGGTCGTCCCTGGCGGTAACGGACGCGGGGTTTGCAAAAAATCTGATCGGTCATTTGGAAGCGGCCGGGTAAAGGAGGCGCAGCATGGCAAAAACGAAGATTTTTGAACTGGCGAAAGAGCTGGGCGTACCGAGCAGGGATGTGATCACATTTCTGCAGGAGAAAGGGATAGAAGCGAAAGCGGCCCAAAGTTCTGTTGAAGAGGAAGCGGCAGCAGTTGTAAAGAAACATTTTGGTAAAGACGAAGGAGATAGACGCATAGTGGAAGAGGGATCCATCAAGACTACGGATAAGGTATCTGAAGAAAAGAAAGAGACGCAGCAGGCGGCAAAGACGCAGAAGGATGATGCAGCAGGTGTGCAGGCGGAAAAGAGCGCAGACATGCCGAAGGCGGATGCGCCCAAAAACGCAGGAGAGAAAAGCGCAGAGGCGCCTGTGAAAAAGAAAAAGAATATTATTTTTGTGAGCAATCCGCATAACAGCAAGATGCAGTCCGGCTCACAGAGAGGCCATCAGAACGGGGCAGGCAACAGGAACGCGGCTCCCGCAGGTGAAAAGAGAAATGCGCCCGGAACCGGCAACAGAAACGGCGCGCAGCAGCAAAATACAAGGAATGCAAACGGGCGCGGCCAGAACCGTCCTGCGAGCAGGATCGGATATGAGCAGCCCAAGCTGATTAAGCCTTTGACAAAGCCTTCCCAGCCGCAGATGCCGGATGAGAGGCTTGAAGAACAGAAACGGCGGAAGGAAGCGGCGGAGCGCGCTGCAAGAGAACAGAAGGCCAGAGAAGAGCGGGCAGCCAAGGAGGCGGCAGAACGTGCTGAAGCGGAAAAGGCAGCAGCTTCGGCTCCTTCCAGGGAGACCCTTCAGGGCAGGGAGCAGGGAAATGAGAGAACGCAGGCGAAAGGAAGAACGGATGGAAGACAGCCGGGCTTCAGACAGCAGGAACGCGATGGACGCAGACAGCCGGGCAGAACGGAAGGCGGCAGGAGCGCAGATGGTGCGAACCGCTCCGATGGAAATCGTTCCTATAATGGCGGGAACCGTACTGGCGGCGGCCAGAGGAGCGCGCAGGGCTTTGGGCGCGCTGCAGGCGGCGGCAGACCTGGCGGCAATTTTGAACGTTCTGGCAACGAGCGTGGCCAGGGCCAGGGAGGAAGGCAGGACAATCGATTCAGAAAGCCTGCTCCGGGCAAAGGATTCGCTGCGGATGCCCCGATTAAAGAGAATGAAAAGCATAGAGAGGAAGAGAAACGCCGTAACAGCCAGGAAAGGGATCGGCGTTCCAAGAAAGATCACATCTACGAAGAAGACAATGAAGCGAAGAGCAAGCTGAAGAACAAGCCCGGCAGATTCATAAAGCCGGAGCCTGTAAAAGCGCAGCCGGAAGAAGAACAGATCAAGGTGATCACGCTGCCTGAAAACATCACCATCAAGGAATTGGCGGATAAGATGAAAGTACAGGCGGCTGCCATTATCAAGAAGCTGTTCATGGAAGGCAAGATCGTGACCCTCAACCAGGAGATATCCTATGAAGATGCGGAGAGCATTGCGATCGAATATGATATCATCTGCGAGAAGGAAGTGAAAGTGGATGTGATCGAAGAGCTGCTGCGTGAGGATGAGGAAAATGAGGAAGATATGGTTCCCAGACCGCCGGTTATCTGCGTGATGGGTCATGTTGACCACGGTAAGACTTCCCTTCTGGATGCGATCCGTAAAACGAATGTTACGGATCGTGAGGCGGGCGGCATCACACAGCATATCGGTGCATATACTGTGCAGATCAACGGTCAGACGATCACCTTCCTGGATACGCCGGGACATGAAGCGTTCACGGCCATGCGTATGAGAGGCGCCAATGCCACAGATATCGCAGTGCTGGTGGTGGCGGCGGATGACGGCGTGATGCCTCAGACCGTGGAAGCGATCAACCACGCGAAAGCGGCGGGAATCGAAATCATCGTGGCGGTCAATAAGATCGATAAGCCGAATGCCAATGTGGACAGGGTGAAACAGGAACTGGCAGAATATGAACTCATTCCTGAGGAATGGGGAGGCAGCACGGTGTTCGCCCCTGTTTCAGCCAAGACCGGAGAAGGCATCAATCAGCTGCTGGAAATGATCCTGCTGACAGCGGAAATCCTGGAACTGAAGGCCAATCCGAACCGTCAGGCGAGAGGTTTGGTCATTGAAGCGCAGCTGGATAAAGGCCGCGGCCCGGTGGCTACTGTGCTGGTACAGAAGGGTACCCTGCATGTGGGAGACTTCATCTCCGCAGGAGCCAGCCATGGCAAAGTGAGAGCGATGATCGACGATAAAGGAAAACGTGTGAAGGAAGCGGGGCCGTCTACGCCCGTGGAAATCCTGGGACTTTCCGACGTGCCTGGTGCAGGAGAAGTATTCCTCGCGCATGAGAACGATAAGGAAGCCAGGAACTATGCGGAGACCTTTATCGCACAGAATAAAGAAAAGAAACTGGAAGAGACGAAATCCAAGATGTCCCTGGATGATCTGTTCAACCAGATCCAGGAAGGCAATCTGAAGGAACTGAACCTGATTATTAAAGCAGATGTGCAGGGCAGTGTGGAAGCGGTGAAACAGAGCCTGATGAAGCTGTCCAATGAGGAAGTTGTGGTGAAGTGCATCCACGGAGGCGTGGGCGCGATCAATGAATCCGATGTAACCCTGGCGGCCACTTCCAATGCGATCATCATCGGCTTTAATGTGCGCCCGGATGCCACCGCGAAAGCGACAGCGGAGCGGGAAGGCGTGGATATCAGGCTGTATAAGGTTATCTATCAGGCGATCGAGGATATTGAGGCGGCCATGAAGGGCATGCTGGATCCTGTCTTCGAGGAAAAGGTGATCGGACACGCAGAAGTGCGGCAGATCTTCAAAGCTTCTGCCATCGGCAATATCGCCGGTTCCTATGTGCTTGACGGAGAATTCAAGAGAGACTGCAAGATCCGCCTGACAAGAGACGGAGAGCAGATTTATGAAGGCTCTCTTGCCAGCCTGAAGCGCTTCAAGGATGATGTGAAGGAAGTGCGCGCCGGCTTTGAATGCGGTCTGGTATTCGATGGATTTGACCAGATTCAGGAGGGAGACATCGCGGAAGCCTATATTATGGTGGAAGTGCCCAGATAAGGGATGGCCGCCGGAAAGGTGCCGAATAAGAATGAGAAAAAATAGTGTAAAAAATACCCGGATCAATGCGCAGGTGCAGAAGGTGCTTGCGGAAACGATCCGGGGAGAGATCAAAGATCCGAGAATTGCTCCCCTCACCTCCGTGGTGGCGGTGGAGGTTTCTCCGGATCTGAAGACCTGTAAAGCATGGATCAGCGTATTGGGCGACGAACAGGCACAGGCGGATACGCTTGCAGGGCTGAAGAGCGCGGCGGGATTTATTAAGAACCGCCTGGCGAAGGAAGTGAATCTGCGTATCACGCCGGAGATCCATTTCGTGATGGATCAGTCGATTGCCTATGGCGTGAATATGTCGCATAAGATTGAAGAAGTGATGGAGCAGCAGAAGGAGGAGCAGGATGGCGATGAATCTTCTGGAAGTGTGTAAGGATGCCAAAAGGATCGGAATTGGCGGCCATGTCCGGCCGGATGGAGACTGTGTCGGTTCCTGCATGGGCCTGTACCTTTATCTGAAGAAAATGTGCCCGGACGCGCTGATTCAGGTTTTTCTGGAGAAGCCCTCTGCCATCTTTGACTGCATCGATCAGATTGAGGAGATTGACAGCAAGTTCGGTCCGCAGGAAACGTTCGATGTGTTTTTTGCCCTGGACGGCGAGGCCGGAAGGCTGGGTGAGGCTGAGGGTTATTTCCGGAATGCACAGAAGAAGATCAATATAGACCATCATATCAGCAACGTTCCCGGGTGTGGGGACATGAATTATGTGGATCCGGACGCGAGTTCCACGTCGGAACTTGTATTCCGGCTGATCGGAGAAGACGGATTGGATGAGCGGATAGCGAAAGCGCTTTATCTGGGGATTGTTCATGATACGGGCGTGTTCCGCTACTCCAATACCTCGCCGGATACGCTGCGGGCTGCGGCCAGCCTGGTGTCCTTTGGATTCGATTTTACGAATCTGATTGACGAGACCTTCTATGAGAAGACGTATTTGCAGACGCAGATTCTGGGAAGGGCGCTGTTAGAGAGCATTCTTTTTATGGATGGAATGTGCGCGGTCAGCGTTCTGAACCGCAAAACCCTGGAATTCTATGGAGCCTGCCCGCATGACCTGGATGGAATTGTGAGTCAGCTGCGCAGCATACGCGGCGTGGAGTGCGCAATCTTTCTGTATGAGACGGGCGTGCAGGAGTATAAGGTAAGCCTTCGTTCAGGCGGCCGCGTGAATGTGGCGGCTGTGGCTTCCTTTTTCGGGGGAGGCGGCCATGTGCGGGCTGCGGGTTGCACCATGACAGGAACGGCTTATGATGTGATCAACAATCTGTCCTTACATATTGAAAAGCAGCTGCGGGACGGAGAGAGGAACGGATGATCAACGGTATTTTAAATGTATATAAAGAAGCCGGCTTTACCTCCCACGATGTGGTGGCAAAGCTGCGCGGCATATGCGGGCAGAAGAAAATCGGCCATACAGGTACCCTGGATCCGGATGCGGTCGGGGTACTTCCTGTATGCCTGGGCAGCGCCACCCGCCTGTGCGATATGCTTGCGGATCGGAGCAAGGCGTATGAAGCGGTGCTGCTTTTGGGAAAGGTGACGGACACGCAGGACATTTCAGGAAACGTTCTGGAAGAACATCCGGTGGATGTCACGCCGAAGCAGGCGGAGGAGGCGATCCGTTCTTTCATCGGCGAGCAGGAGCAGATTCCGCCCATGTATTCGGCATTGAAAGTAAACGGCAAAAAACTGTACGAACTGGCGCGCGCCGGCAAAGAGGTGGAACGGAAGGCCAGAAGGATTCGGATAACGGACATCCGGATCGACAGAATAGAACTTCCCAGGATCGCGATTCATGTGGAGTGTTCCAAAGGAACTTATATCCGGACATTGTGCCATGATATCGGCCAGATGCTGGGCTGCGGAGGAACAATGGAGAGCCTGAAGAGAACCCGGGTGGGCTCTTTTTACGAAAAGGAGGCCTTGACGCTTGGCCAGATTGAGGTGCTGGCCCGGGAAGGAAGACTGATGGAGAAAGTGATACCTGTGGAGCGGATGTTTGTATCCTGCCCCAAACTCATCATTCAGCCCAGGTTTGAACATCTGCTGGAAAACGGCAATGCATTTTATCCGAATCAGATCCTGCGGCGTATGGAAGGAGAAGCTGTCCGGGAGAAAGATGATTCCGATGAAGCACCCCTTCCGGACGGCGATGGCGGAGCGAAGCAGGTCCGAGTGGGAAGCGAGGCAGGACGGTTTTACGGCATTTACGCATTCCGCGAGGCCGCAGGAAGATATGAACCGGTCAAAATGTTTTTTACCTAATGAACAGAAAAGAAGCGTATACGGGGCCAATGGCGCCGGCGTTTACAGGAAAGGAACGGCATGCGAATCATCTCGGGGACAACAGAATTTGAATGTGACCAGCCTACGGCGGTTGCGATCGGCAAGTTTGACGGAGTTCATCTGGGGCATAGAAAGCTGTTGTCTCAGATTGTGAAAGCCAAGGAGGATGGCTTGGAAGCCGCCGTTTTTACCTTTGATCCGCCGCCCGGCGTTTTCTTTTCGGGAAAACCTCAGGCGGAACTGACGACGAAAGAGGAGAAACGGAAGCTGTTTGAAAAGATGGGGATCGATCTGCTCATTGAATTCCCCATGAACGAGCGCACCGCAGCCATCCCGGCGGAAGAATTTGTGCAGGAAATTCTGTGCAGAAGAATGAACACGAAATTTCTGGCGGCAGGAACGGATCTGTCTTTCGGGGATAAGGGAAAAGGGGACTGGCATCTTCTGAAGGCGCTTTCAGGAAAGCTTGGATACCAGGTCCGCGTGATTGATAAGATTCTCTATGAAGGCAGGGAGATCAGCTCCACCTATGTGCGGGAAGAAGTGGCCAAGGGAAACATGGAAACGGTGACCAGGCTTCTGGGTTCTCCCTATCTCATCTGCGGGCAGGTCATGCACGGCAAACGGCTGGGGCGCACCCTGGGCATGCCTACGGTGAATCTGCTTCCGCCCCGGGACAAGCTCCTTCCGCCAAACGGCGTCTATCTGTCCCGAATGGAATTCGGCGGCATGAATTTTGCGGGAATCACCAATATCGGCTGTAAACCTACGGTAAGCGACAGCGGGCAGATGGGGGCGGAAACCTATCTGTACCATTTTCAGGATGAAATCTATGGGGAATATGTGGAGCTTTCCCTCTATGCCTTCCGCCGTCCGGAACAGAAATTCGCGGATGTGGAGGATCTGAAGAAACACATGGCCGCCGATATCGCGGCCGGACGTGAATACTGGAAAGATCAGATCTGAGAAGCCTCCCCCTGTCCGGGCTGTATGGAAATATTCCAGAAGACCTTGCCCAGGCCGCCACCCTTCTTTGCGCAGGGCGGGCTGTGACCTTCCCGGGCCGGCTTCCTCTCTGAAGGAACTTGCAGGGCCTCGACGGCTTTCTTTTCCTGCAAATCACTTCAAAAATTGACTGTTTCTAAGCATTCGCATGGAACCAGTTCACCCGCCTGGCGGCTAAACTCGCCTTGTCAGGCGTCGAACAACGCCGCCAGGACGTGCGGGTGAACTCGCTCCGTGCAAATGCTAAGAAACAGTGCAATTTTTTCATAGGTTTGCAGGAAAAGAAAGCCGTCGGGGCCCTGCAAGCTCTTTCAGAGAGGAAGCCGGCCCGGGAAGATCACAGCCCGTCCTGCGTAAAGAAGGGCAGCGGCCTGGGCAAGGTCTTCTGGAATATTTCCGTGAAAAGTGATTGACAGTGGGAGGTTCTTTCTCTATAATGGATAATAGGTTGTAATATATTTGTAATAATTTGAAAGAGAACTGTAAAACTTACGAAGGCGTTGCCCGAAGGCAGCTGCTGGGGATGGTTATTGTTAAGGGAGTACGGTTATATTATGAAGAAAGAGACGAAAGCGATTGGAATAGTGGCGTCAGGAATGTTGTTGTGTCTCGGCCTCTCGCTGGGAGTTCCGTCAAGCGCTTTAGCCGCGGAGAATGGCGGTGTGGCGGTGCCTTCGGCTGGTGTGGGGCAGATCTTGGAAGCCAATGTGGCGGAGGAAGAATACCTGGCAGCTGCAGAGGAAGCCAAGAATGAGAGAAAAGCGATCTACGGCTTCAGCAATCTGGGAATCGCGAACGTTTCCAATTATCTGAATGTGCGGGAAGAACCTTCAGAAGACGGCAAGCTGGTCGGCAAGATGAGCAAGAACAGCGGCTGTGAAGTGATGGATATCAGCGACGGCTGGGCCTATATTAAGTCCGGCAAAGTGACCGGTTATGTGAAGGCGGAATTCCTTCTGACCGGCAAGGAAGCGCGTGCGCATGCGGATGAGGTCGCTACGGATATGGCTGTCTGCAATTCGGGTGGACTGCGCGTGAGGGAAGAGCCCAGCACGGAAAGCCCTGTAATCACCTTGGTAGCTGAAGGGGAAGAACTGGAAGTTGTGGAACAGCTGGACGGCTGGGTGAAGATCATGTTGGATGATGAAGAAGCCTATGTGTCCGCTGAGTATGTGAATATTGCGAAGAAGCTGGAACGCGCGGTGACGCAGACAGAACTGATCTATGGAAAAGGCGTGTCTGATGTGCGTGTGGATCTGGTTAATTATGCGAAGCAGTTCCTTGGAAACCCTTATGTATGGGGCGGCACCAGCCTTACTAACGGCGCAGACTGCTCAGGATTTGTGCAGAGCGTATTCAAGAATTACGGCGTATCTCTGCCGAGAACATCTGCGGCTCAGAGCGCGGTAGGAACGAAGGTGAGCCTTTCTGAGGCACAGCCAGGCGATTTGATCTTCTACGCCAACAATGGCAGGGTAAACCATGTGGCGATTTATATTGGAGGAGGTCAGGTTATCCATGCCAGCAATGCGCGTACCGGCATTAAGATTTCCAATGCTTCCTACAGAACGCCCTATGCTGTAAAGAGAGTGCTCAGTTCATAAGTGAAACGGATGCTGCTGCATAAATGATTGAAAGAATCATGGTTGCAGCAGCATTTTTTTCTGTGTTGGAGAACGGAAGGTTAAGCTATAATTGGCAGCTGTTACTACCCAGCCCTCCGCATATGCCGTTCCATCTCACTCGTTTGTGACGCCTGGTTCCCCAAGCACAGGCATCCGGCTTCTGCGGCGCGGGGCTCGGCTGCATTCTTTTTCCGCAAACCTGTGAGAAAATTGTGCTGTTTCTTGGCCT
>USKC01000112.1 GCA_900555195.1 uncultured Lachnospiraceae bacterium | reverse complement strand
AACACCATACCCACCGCAGAGCCAGAGGAAGGCCCGGATGAGGCTGGCGCCGGAGGCGGAACAGATGCGGAGGGCTGAGCAGTAACTTATTTGGTATTTCACAACCCCTTTCTTAATGAATCGGTTCCTTTGCCGGAAGTCCGGCTTTTCTGGGATATTTTTTCGGAGTGGGAGCCGTTTTTCTGATTACAATAAGCGTCCGGAAAATATCACTGTCCGGAAGATGGAAGGAAATCGCATCTTCCCGCTCTCCCCCCAAAAGGCGAATCGCCTGTGAAGCTTCTTTGATCTCTTCTTCCGTTTTCTCACTTTTATAAGAGATGAACCGTCCTCCCTCTTTTACAAAAGGAAGGCAATATTCCGACAGAGTGGACAGATTCGCCACAGCCCTGGACACGCACAGATCATACTTCTCCCTGAAAAGAGAAGGTTTCGCATAATCTTCCGCCCTTCCATGAACGGCCTGCGTCCCCTTCAAATCACATTTTACGATCACCTCATCCAGAAAACGGATTCTCTTCTGCAAAGAATCAAGCAAAGTAACTTTTAAATCAGGAAAAGCGATTTTCAAAGGAATTCCCGGAAATCCGGCCCCGGTGCCTACATCAATCAGCGTATAATCCCGATCCGCTATATCCGAAACAGCCTTAATTAAAGAAAGGCTGTCTACGAAATGTTTTTTCAGCACCTGGTCATATTCCGTGATCGCCGTCAGGTTCATCACTTCATTCCATTTCACAAGCAGCTCATAATAGGTGAGAAACTGTTCTTCCTGCCCGCCATCAAGTGCGAATCCCAGTTCCTTCAGATCCTTTCTGAACTGTTCCAAATTATGCGTCATTCTCATGCCTCCCATGATGTTCCAGATAGATCAGAAGGACAGAGATATCTGCAGGAGAGACACCTGAAATTCTGGATGCCTGTCCCACGGAAACGGGACGGTATGCGATCAGCTTCTGCCTGGCTTCAAGCCTGAGGCTGGGGATTTCCTCATAATCGATCCAATCCGGAATCTTCTTCTCTTCCATCTTCTTAAACTGCTCTACCTGTTTCTTCTGCCTGGATATGTATCCCTCATATTTCAGCTCTATTTCAACCTGTTCGATCACTTCTTCCGAAAGCGCTTGTCTGTTCGGATCAATTTCAGATAATATTTCATAGTCAAGTTCCGGCCTGCAAAGCAGTTCTGCCAGGCTCGCAGCTGTCTTAAGAGGGGAACTTCCATTCTTCTCCAGAAATTCCTGCACGTTTGCAGATGCACCCACTGATGTATTTTTCAGACGCGCCATCTCCCGCTCTATCTTTTCCTTCTTATCCATCGTCCTAAGATACTCAGCTTCATCAACCAGCCCCGCCTGATATCCAATCTCACGCAGCCTCAGATCTGCATTATCCTGTCTGAGAAGCAAACGATATTCTGCACGCGAAGTCATCATACGATATGGCTCTCTGTTATCTTTTGTCACCAGATCATCTATCAGAACGCCGATATAGGCCTGAGACCGATCCAATACGATCTGTTCTTTCCCAAGAATCGAAAGCGCGGCATTCATTCCAGCAATCAGTCCCTGTGCGGCCGCCTCTTCATATCCGCTGCTTCCATTGAACTGGCCAGCGCTGTAAAGGCCCTTCACATGCCTGAATTCCAATGTCGGATACAGCTGTCTCGCATCAATACAGTCATATTCAATCGCATAGGCATTTCTCACAATTTTACAGTGTTCTAATCCAGGAACACTTCTGTACATATCCAGCTGCACATCCTCCGGCAGAGAAGACGACATGCCTCCCACATACATTTCATTGGTATGAAGTCCTTCCGGTTCCAGGAATACCTGATGCCTTTCCTTGTCTGCAAACTTTACCACCTTATCCTCAATGGAAGGGCAGTATCTGGGGCCTGTGCCTTCAATAATTCCGGCATAGATAGGCGAACGATCCAGATTCGCACGAATGATTTCATGGGTTCTGGCATTCGTATAAGTGAGCCAACAGGAGACCTGTTCTTTCTGCACGCTTTCAGGATCCGTAGAAAAAGAAAAAGGCACTATCCTTTCATCCCCGAACTGCTCCTCCATTTTCGAGAAATCTATGCTCCTTTTATCCATTCTCGCTGGTGTTCCTGTTTTGAAACGCTTCATCTCAATTCCAAGCTTTTTCAAAGAATCCGTCAGATATACTGCAGGCTGCAGGCCATTCGGCCCAGTATAACTGATCGCTTCCCCGCACAGACATCTGGCATTGAGATACGTCCCCGTACACAGGATCACCGCCTTGCATTCATAGACTGCACCTGTAAAAATCCGAACCCCAATTATCTTTTGGGAAGCTTTTCCTTTTTCAGAGAACGTGGCGTTCTCCATCCTTTGAGCCTCGTTTTCTTCCGTCTCCTGGGCCATCAATTCACAGACTTCCGCCTGCTTGATCGTCAGATGTTCCTGATTCTCCAATACCCTTCTCATCTGCCAGGTATATTCCGCTTTATCCGCCTGTGCTCTCAGAGAATGGACTGCAGGCCCCTTTGACCGATTCAGCATCTTGGATTGTATGAAGGTCTTGTCGATGTTCTTTCCCATCTCTCCGCCCAGGGCATCCACTTCCCTTACCAAATGCCCCTTAGAAGAGCCTCCTATATTGGGATTGCACGGCATTAACGCGATACTGTCCACGCTCACCGTAAAAATCACTGTTTCCAATCCCATTCTGGCACAGGCCAATGCCGCCTCACATCCGGCATGGCCCGCTCCGACCACACATACATCCACCTTTTCCCTGATCTGAGCCATGGAATATAACTCCTTTAGTCTTTCTTCTTTTTCTTATTCTTCTTTTTATTCTTCTCTTTTTCTTCTGAAACAGGATAGAAAACCTCGCGCCCTGAGACATCCTCATATTCCTCTTCCCAGTGCGGTTCCTTTCCATCCCTTTGCTTGTCTTTCAGGTAGAATCTCGCTCCGCCATCCGGCATGATGATGACACGTTCTCCCCGGCCATTTACAAAAAATCCTTCCGGCATATCGCTTTTTGCATATGTTTCCTGGGGTTCCTTTTCGTATACATCTTGAGGTTCTTTATGATATTCCTGAAATACAGGTTTTTCCTGTCCTTCAAACAAAGCTCTCTCATATTCTTTCGGAGCTTCCTTCGCATACGCTTCTGTTCTTTCTGGCTCCGGCATGGATGCGCCCGGTTTCCCATAACCGGCAGCCTGGTTCTTATATCCTGGGCTCTGCCATCCTGCTTTATCCGCTTTTCCCCAGACCTGTTCCCAAAGCTCCTTAAGGGGCTTCCATACAAGTTCCAGCACACGAATAAAAGCGATAATCAGTATGATCCAGCAAAGAGCGTGATATAACTGAATCTCTCCCTGGCCATAATCCTCCGTAGCCCCATAATAGAGCCCAAGTCCAACAATTCCCAACGCCAATAAAAAGAATAAGCCTATGTTCGATTCTTTTTTCATCTTCTGTACCCGCCCCTTTCTTCCTTATATGAGCCGATTCTATCTGCCCTTATCATATCACACTGTCTTGCGCATAGCCATCCTATTCCATTTTTTTCTTCTTCCATGCGCGGATCTGCTCCAGCTTCTTAGCAACTGCCCCTTCCGCTCCCTGATCCGTAGGAACATAATATCTCTTATCCTTCAGGGAATCAGGAAGGCACTGTATTGCCGCCACTTTTTCCTCCGTATTATGCGCATATACATATCCTTCTCCGTAGTGCAGCTCTTCCATCAGCTGTGTGGGCGCATTCCGAATCTGAAGGGGAACCGGCTCCGCCAGCGTTTGCAGCGCCTCCTCTTTACACGCTTCATATCCTTTATACAGAGAATTGGATTTGGGCGCCATGGAAAGATAGACCACCGCATGCGCCAGATTCACATTGCATTCCGGCATTCCGATGAAATGACAGGCCTGATAAGCCGCCACCGCCACAGAGAGGGCATTGCTGTCCGCAATTCCCACATCCTCACTCGCAAAACGTATCAGCCTTCTCGCCACATACAGCGGATCTTCACCTGCCTCCAGCATCCTTGCCAGCCAATAAAGGGCTGCATCCGGATCGGTATTGCGCATGGATTTATGCAGGGCGGAGATTAAATTATAATGTTCCTCCCCTTTCTTATCATACAGGAGGGATTTTTTGCTGGTGCACTGCTCCAATATTTCATCTGTGATGAGAATCCGTCCATCGGGCTGGATTTGTCCGTTCATAACCATCATCTCCAGCGTATTGAGGGCGGTTCTTCCGTCCCCGTTGGCAAAAACGGACAATGCCTCTATGATATGATCCGATATCTCAATCTTTTGTTTTCCAAATCCGGAATCACTGTAAAGGGCATGCCTGATCAATTCCCCGATCTCCTGAGACGTCAGCGCCTGAAGGACGAACACCTTACATCTGGACAGGAGCGCCGCATTGATCTCAAAGGACGGATTTTCCGTGGTCGCCCCGATCAGAATGATGCTTCCCTTTTCCACAAAGGGGAGGAATGCATCCTGCTGGGCCTTATTAAATCGATGAATCTCATCCACGAACACAATGGTCTTCTTTCCCATCTGCCTGGAAAATTCCGCCTGTCCCATCACTTCTTTAATTTCTTTTATTCCGCTTGTAACTGCGCTGAAATCAATGAATTCCGCTTTGGTTTTGTGGGCAATAATTCTGGCAAGCGTTGTTTTGCCCACGCCGGGAGGCCCCCAGAAAATCATGGAAGGAACCATATCCTGATCGATGAGACGCCGCAGTATCTTCCCTTCCCCGACCAGAGATTTCTGTCCCACAAATTCATCAAAATCAGATGGCCTCAGCCTGCTGGCCAGCGGATCATAAGCCATGCGAAGATCCGCGCCTGCACCGGAAAAGCCCCCGTCAAACAAAGACATCTGTTTCATTTCGCACACCCCCGTTCGTATACAACGTTCCGGACTGTCATGCCTTTTCTCTGCTATTTTCCCATACAGAATTTACTGAATATCTCGTCTACAAGATCCTCTCCCACCTCTTCTCCAATTATGGAGCCAAGAGACGAATACGCGCTCATCAGATCGATCGAATAGAAGTCCTCCGGAAGGCGCAGATTCAGGCTGTTTTTCACCTGTGCAAGGCTCTCCCTGGCATCCTGCAGCGCTTCCTTATGGCGCATATTGGTAATAACCACCTCTTCATTGAATTTCAGCTGGCCACTGAAAAACAATTCCGATATTTTTTCTTCCAATTCATCCAATCCCACGTTCTCACGCGTGGAAGTATGGACAAACGGAATCCCTTTCCCAATCAGTTCCTGCAGCCGTTCTTCAGAAACCTTCGGTTCCAGATCCGATTTATTCAAAAGGACGATGCTCTTTTTTTCCCGAACCAAATCTGCGATCTGCCTATCGCTCTCATCCAAAGGAACGGAAGAATCCACCACATAGAGAATCAGATCCGCATCTTTGGCATATTTCAAAGCGCGCTGCACGCCGATCTGTTCCACCGTATCCTGGGTGGAACGGATTCCTGCCGTATCGATGATATTCAGTCCGATCCCATGAAGGCTGATCGTCTCCTCCAGCACATCCCGCGTGGTTCCTGCCACATCGGTAACGATCGCCCGCTCCTCTCCCACCAGAAGGTTCAGCAGAGAAGATTTGCCCGCATTTGGTTTTCCCACAATAACCGTATGGATGCCTTCCTTCAGGACCTTCCCATTGTCCGCAGATGCGATCAGCCTGTCGCATTCCGCGATCAATTCTTCCACTTTGGGCATGAGCTGTTCCGGATATCCTTCCGTACTGATATGCTCCGGATCATCCAGAGCGGATTCGATAAAAGCTGTCTCATAAAGGATCTTCTCCCGCATTTTGCGGACGCAATCGGAAACGGAGCCCTTCAGCTGTTTCAGGGAAGACTGCAGAGCATATTCATTCCTGGAATGGATCAGGTCCATCACCGCTTCCGCTTTTGCAAGATCGATCCTTCCATTCAGAAATGCCCTCTTGGTAAATTCTCCCGGCTGTGCCAGCCTGGCTCCATTTTTAAGCACTGTTTCCAGTATTTTGCGCATAATCAGGACACCGCCGTGACAATTAATCTCAACGGTATCCTCCTTCGTATAGCTTCTCGGCGCCTTCATGATAGCGACCATGACCTCATCCAGAATCTCATCCCCATCCACAATATATCCATAGTGAATGGTATGGCTGCCATAATCAGACAGATTATGGCAGCCATTCTTAGACCTGTATACGCGATCTCCGATCTGAAGCGCCTGATCGCCGCTGATACGGATAATTCCGATTCCCGAATCAGACAGGGCGGTCGCCACCGCCGCGATAGTTTCAGTCTGTTTCATAGAATTCTCCTCGCATATTTGTCACATTCCGGTTCAAACCGGAATGCCCCCATTATTTCTTCAGCGTTACCACAACGTGGCGATACGGATCTTCTCCTTCGCTGTGCGTTACAACATATTTATCATTCTGAAGCGCGGAGTGAATGATTCTTCTCTCATAAGGATTCATCGGCTCCAGAGAAACGCTCCGTTTGGTTCTCTTTACCTTATATGCTATATTCTTTGCAAGGTTTTCCAGCGTTTCTTTTCTTCTCTTACGATAGTTCTCCGTGTCCACCTTCACGCGAACATACTCTTCAGATTCTTTGTTCACAACAAGGGATACCAAATACTGGATGGAATCGAGTGTCTGCCCTCTTTTACCGATCAAAGCCCCCATATCGTCTCCGCTCAAATCGATGTCAAGGAAATTGTCTATCTCATCATATTTCACATCCACAACCACTGTCATATTCATGGCCGCAAACATATCATTCAGAAAATCTCTGGCGCGATCCTCCAAAGTGGCTTTTACCCTGGCCCTGATTCTGGCAGGCTTCGCATTGAATCCCAGGAAACCAGAAGAACCTTCTTCCATCACTTCATATTCCAACCTATCGCTGGTTACAAGAAAATTCTGGCAAGCCGCAGTAATCGCATCATCCACCGTCTTTGCAGTAAATTCCACAAATTCCATACTTTCCTCCATTCCCCCGCCCAAACCGACGGGCAAAGAATTCATAAACCGTAACAGTTCAGTCAACTTCTGACTGTTCTTAACTGAGGCTTTTATTACTTCTTATCAGACTTGTCGGAAGTTTTTCTTTCCGTTTTGGTATTGCTTTCATTATAATATTTCACCATGTTCGCCTTTGCAGTGATGCTTCCGGGCTTCGGAGCCTTCTTATTGTACATCTCCGTCGCCTTCTTCACTGCTTCATCCCTATCTTCCTGGGTTACCGAAGAAGCTTTTTCCGCAATAGAACGTTTGGGCTTTGGCTGTGTCTGGGACGTCGGCTGAACTTTTCTGGTATTCATATTCGCGTACTGATTGATGGTCTTCGGATCGATTCCTGCCTTCTCCATCCTCTTAATACGCTTATCCATCTTCTTCTTGGCCTTATCCTTGTTCTGTTCAATCAGCTTATCAAAGTCCATCCGGTCGATATGTTTATTCACAGCTACCTGCTGAATGCTTCTGACCACCGCACTGGCTACCCAGTACAGGCCAACACCTGCAGGGAGAGAGAAACAGAACACGGCTGACATAATCGGCATGATCGTATTCATCATCTTCATGGAAGACATCATGCTGTTCTGCTGATCATTACCGCTGCTGGATGCCTGCGGCATGAGCTTTACGTTCAGCCACTGTGTCAGCGCTGACAAAACAGGAATTGCAAGTGCGCCTATAATCAAGAAAACGCTTCCCTGTGCCAATGCATCGGACAGAATATAAGAAGGAGAATCGCCGATATTAAGACCCAGGAAATTATTATAGGTGGAAAGCTTTCCTACAGTATCAGTAATCTCTGAGGTCAGATTCGGGAACTTGTCCATCAAACTGTTCCACTCTGCAGTGGACGCCTTATTCAGAATGTCGATAAAAGTATTCTGAATATAAGTCGTGTCTCCTGCAACATATGCCTCATTGCTGAACCGGCCGACATACTGCCTCGCATTCTGAAATCCCTGTATAAATTCTGCGCCTTCAGGTTCTGCCATCAGCTTGTTTACCAAAGGAATAAACGCATCCCGAACCTTGCCAATATACGCCGGGATCGCATAAATAACCTGATACAAGGCATAGATAATCGGCAGCTGAATCAAAAGCTGCACGCAGCTTCCCATCGGAGAAACACCATACTTTGCATAGACAGCCTGCGTTTCATTCTGCATGGCCATCATGGATTCATTATCTTTCTTTCCCTGATACTTCTTCTGGATCGCCTGCAGTTCCGGGTTCATCTTATTGCTCAATTTGGAAAATTTCTGCTGTTTGATGGTCAGAGGAAGCAGAAACATATAAACGACGAGCGTAAAAATAATGATGGCAAGTCCGATATTCGGTATCCCGATCAGATCAAGAAAATTGAAAATCCATTCCATAACATGACCGAGCAGCGTAGCCACCTGGCCAATAATGGGAGTTGCGCTTTTAGTCAAAAGTATTCCTGACAACCTAGTATCCTCCTTAAACCGATCCTTCCATTAAGGAACCGGGTCATATCCTCCCTTGGAAAAGGGATTGCATCTTAAGATTCTCCAAAGAGCGAGCAGGCCGCCCTTCAACGCGCCGTATTTCTCAACCGCCTCAAGTCCATACTCGCTGCATGTAGGAAAATACGGGCATTTTGTGCTTTTCATAGGTGAAATATATTTTCTGTATCCTTTAATAAGTGCAATGAAGAGGTTTTTCATAGAAAATCCTTTCATAATACCGTCGCTTTCACATACAAAACGGCCCATAAGGTCATCCGATGATCTTATGAAGCCTTCCCAAATGAAGCAGCGCGCTCTCGATTTCCCTGTAGGAAGCCGAAGCCGCATTCGCTCTGGCTACGACTACTATATCTAAACCACTATTAAATATA
>USKC01000111.1 GCA_900555195.1 uncultured Lachnospiraceae bacterium | reverse complement strand
CGAATCAGACGAAGCGGAAAGCCCCGGGCTGATTATCTGAGCTGTTATAGGTTATCCTTCAAAACGGGCATTCAGGCGATCCAGAATCTCCTGCAGCTGGGCCGGATCCACCTCATGTCCGCCGAAGCTGAATGCTCCCCGAAGAGGCATATACCGTACCATCGCATCCTTCATCTGAGAAGAGATCGCTTCAGCCGCAGCCTGGGATTCCTCCCCCTCCTTCTTAACCAGGGCGTCCAGACCCATATACGGAGCCAGCAGCTCCATGGCCTCCGGATCTTTCTGCAGATCTCCGAACGTGGTATCCAGCGTATAATGAACCGGAAGGTGTACAGAAGATTCCACATATACGCTCTCCTCCAGAACAATCCTGCGGGACGACTGGCCGACCTGAAGGCGATAGGTTCCGCTTTCCACATGCCAATCATGAATCTGCGTATTCCAGTAAGAAAACGCCCGGCCATCCAGCGTAAAGCTCACCATTTTCGTTTCCCCGGGAGCCAGTTCCACCTTTTCAAATCCCTTCAGTTCTCTCACAGGTCGGATCACATCCCCTTTTGGCGGAGCCACATACAGCTGTACCACTTCCTTTCCGGGCCTGCTTCCCGTATTGGTCACATCCACCCGAATGGTCACCGTCTCTGTGTCCCTGATACGTTTCGCGCTGATCTTGGGCGCATCATAGGCAAATGTCGTAAAGGAAAGTCCGTGGCCGAAAGGGAATCTGACGTCCATGTGTTTTTTATCATAGTATCTGTATCCCACAAAGATTCCTTCCCTGTATTCCACCCGATCCTTTTCCCCTCCATAATAGAGATAGGAAGGATTGTCTTCCAGCTTATAGGGGAAGGTCTCCGGAAGTTTTCCACTGGGATTCACTTTTCCAAACAGGATATCCACAATCGCTGCCCCTACAGCCTGTCCGCCCAGATAAGCTTCCACAATTCCCTTTACCTGATCCGCCCAGGGCATTTCCACTGGAGAACCGTTATGCAGCACTACTACGGTATTGGGCTGTACAGCCGCGACGCGGCGGATCAATTCGTTCTGACAGTCAGGCATTTTCATATGGGCTCTGTCAAATCCTTCCGATTCAAAGGCATCCGGAAGCCCTGCGAAGATCACCGCGGCCTGTGCCTCCCTCGCCTGCGCAACCGCTTCTTCTATGAGCGTCTCATCCACTTCATCCGCATCATCCCGGAAGCCTTCCGCCAAAGTGATATTTCCCCAATCTTTGACGCACTCCCATGCGCTTTCCGTGCGGAAACTGTTGATATGGGAGCTTCCACCTCCCTGATAACGCGGGCTGGAGGCATATTTCCCGATGAACGCGATCCGATCCGTATCACGCAGAGGCAGCAGTTCTCCTTCATTCTTCAAAAGCACGATGGTCTCTTCTGCAACCTTTCTGGCCATCGCATGATCCTTTTCCATATCAAACCGCGCCGTCTCATCCCTGTTTTCCTCAAATTGGAACACGCGCGCAAGGATCCGTTCCACCGCTTTATCAAGCACGGCCTCGTCGAGGTGCCCTTCCTGCACCGCCTTTACGATCTGCCGATCGCCCACTCCCTTGGAAGAAGGCATCTCCAGATCCAATCCCGCTTCCAGATCCGCCGGCCTGTCGTTCACAGCTCCCCAATCGCTCACCACAAACCCATCGAATCCCCATTCATTCCGGAGGATATCGGTCAGCATCTCCTTGTTCTGGGCGGCATAGATGCCGTTTATCTTATTGTAGGAGCACATCACTGTCCAGGGCTTATGCTCTTTCACCGCCCCTTCAAAGGCAGCCAAATAGATTTCGCGCAGTGTGCGTTCATCCACCTCAGAAGAAGACGACATTCTTCTATGTTCCTGATTGTTCGCCAGGAAGTGCTTGATGCTCGTCCCCACGCCCTTGCTCTGGATTCCGTCGATCAGAGCGCCCGCCATCTCGGAGGCCACATAAGGGTCTTCGGAATAGTATTCAAAATTGCGCCCGCAGAGAGGGGAACGTTTGATATTCACAGCAGGTCCCAGGATCACTCCCACACCTTCCGCCTGGCATTCTTCTCCCAGCGTCTCCCCCATCTCGGTCATCAGTTCCCTGTTGAAACTGGCAGCTGTTCCGCATCCTGCCGGGAAGCATACGGCCTTAATGCTGTCGTTCATCCCCAGGTGATCCCCTTCCTGCTCCTGCTTTCTCAGGCCATGCGGGCCGTCTGACATCATCATTGCCGGAATGCCAAGCCGTTCCACCGCCTTCGTATGCCAGAAATCTTCGCCTGAGCACAAAGACGCTTTTTCCTCCAGCGTCATCTTCCCAATCAGTTCCTGCAGCGCTTCCTTTGTCATCTTAACCTCCATTCTGGAACGTCAGACGGGGCAATCCTTCAGGGCTATTTGTGACGCTCCGAAGCAAACAGCCTTGTGAAAATATTGGTTGCTTCCCGAATCCCCTCCGCATAAAGGGCTTTCCCTTTCGTACTGATCCCATCTTATCATGTCCTGCAGCACGCCGCTATTGCAATCCTGACTTCTTTTCGGTCGATCTTGACTTTATATCTTTATTTTCCCATAATATAAGGAGAAATAAGAGGGAATTTTTTACTTACAGCAATGCTATACAGCTGTTTGCCCATTTGCCGGGAAAGAAAGGAACGCGTGATGGAAAGTCAGAATACGGAAACGCTCCATTCAATCGCTGTGGCCGAATACCAGGGCGGCTACTTCGACAGTCTCAAGTACGCTTCTGTCCCCCGGCTTCCTGCGGGCAGCCTGGTACATGAAAATGTGGTGGCGGAGCCCGCCATTCAGGTGCGGTGCTTTTCCTACGAGGACATCGGCGTCCTTGTTCCAAATCACTGGCACAACAGCCTGGAAATTCTTTTGTTGGATGCAGGATATATGGAACTTTTCGTGAGCGAAGGGAAGCTCTTGCTTCATCCCGGAGATTTTGCTATCATCAATTCCAGGGCTATCCACGCCACAAACTGTTCCGAACATTCCCGGGTCTGTGTCCTGCAGATCCCGCATTCTTTTCTCAAAGGATGCATCCCTGATTATGATGCCATCCAGTTTCGTTCTGGTCCTGGAACGAATCCGTCTATGGATCAGCGTTTTTCTGAACTGCTTTCTGAGATACACAGCTGTTATCGGAGCAAAGCTCCGGGCTTTTCTCTTCATTTTACCAGCCTGCTCTATGAAGTGCTCTATTTGTGCGTTACCGCCTACCAACTTCCTTTCTCTGGGCCGTCCCGGATGATTGATGATGAGGAACGCTCCCGATTGATCACCGTTATGGAATATATAGGCACGCATTACCAGGACACGGTATCTTTGAAAGAAGTTGCCTCCCGGGTAGCTCTAAGCCCAGAATATTTCTGCAGATATTTTAAAAAAAATATGGGAATCACCTTCCTGGAATACGTCAATCAGGTTCGTTTTTCCCACATCTGTGAGGATCTTTTCCGTACCCGCGACGGCATCATGGACATCTTGTCCCGCCATGGCTTCACCAATTATAAACTGTTCCGCCGCATGTTTCATGAAAAATACGGCTGTACCCCTTCTCAAAAAAGGAAAGAAGCCTTCCATAGTATTCCGTAAAATGAGGTGCCCATCCACATCTTTTTTCATTCGATAGGAAACGAGATTTTCAATCGAGCAAGAAAGGAGGCCTCCGGACAGATCATCCGAAGGCCTCTATTCGGAAATACCGCTGCCTGCGGTATCCGCTTCTATGAATCCCGACTGTTTCCCACCCGGCCAAAAAAGGTCAGCAGGTATATGCCGCAGATTCCCACAAGTGCGTAGATAACTCTGGATATCCAGCTCATCTGGCCAAAAACCAGTGCCACCAGATCCAGCCGGAACAGGCCGATCAGGCCCCAGTTAATCGCTCCAATCAGGGCGATAACGAGCGCTGTATAGTCAAGTGCTTTGCTTCCCATGACAGCCACCTCCTTTTCTCTACGCGACTATCATGTCCCTTTTCGGGAAGTTTTATCCCCGCCAGATGCACTTGCCTAATCTTTCCAGCTCAAACGGTGCAGATTCCCTTCCAGGTTCATTCCCTCAAAATCATTCTGACGCAGCGCCTCATACAGAACAATGGCGACCGCGTTGCTCAGATTCAGGGAACGGATTTCATCCAGCATTGGAATCCGAATGCAGGTTTCCTCATGTTCCACCAAAAGTTCTTCCGGGATCCCCGCGCTTTCCTTCCCAAACATGATGTAGTCATCTTTGCCGAATTCTGCCTGCGCATAGGTCCGTTTCGCCTTTGTTGTGGCCATCCAGAGCCTGGAAGCGGGGTTTCCTTTCAAATTTTTCTCATAAAATTCTTCAAAATTCACATAGCGGCGGACATCCAGCTTTTCCCAATAATCCATTCCCGCGCGCCGGATCTGCTTTTCGTTCAGCAAAAAACCCAGGGGCTCGATCAGATGGAGCACCGCTCCTGTGGCCACACAGGTTCTCCCGATATTGCCCGTATTGGCCGGAATCTCCGGCTGATGCAGAACGATGTTCATTCCTTTTTCCCCGCTTCTTTCTTTAATTTATCCACAAAATCAGCCAATCTTCCGATTGCCACTTTCAGGTTTTCCAGGGAGTACGCATAGGAAATGCGGATAAACCCTTCTCCGCAGTCTCCAAACGCGGTTCCAGGCACCACAGCCACCTTCTCTTCCTGTAGGAAACGCGTGGCGAATTCATCGCTCGTCATGCCGAATTCACTGATGCAGGGAAATACATAAAATGCGCCGTACGGCTCAAAGCAGGGCAGACCCATCTCGCGAAACGCATGCATCAGGTAACGCCTTCTCTGATTATAGGCTTCCCGCATTTCGCGCACATCATCATCTCCATTTTTCAGCGCTTCTACCGCAGCATACTGGCTGGTTGTGGGTGCGCACATAATGGCAAACTGATGGATCTTAAGCATCTGTTCAATGATAGCCGCAGGGCCGCAGGCATATCCGAGCCGCCAGCCGGTCATCGCATAGGATTTGGAAAAGCCGTTGATCAGAATCGTTCTCTCCCGCATTCCCGGCAGGCTGGCTATGGAGACATGGTCTCCTTTGAAGGTGAGTTCGCTGTAGATTTCATCAGAAATCACGAACAGATCCTTTTCCCGGATCACTTCTGCGATCGCCTCCAGGTCTTCCTTTTCCATGATAGCCCCTGTCGGATTATTGGGATAGGGCAATACCAGAACCTTCGTCTTCTCCGTAACTGCATCACGCAACTCCTGTGCGGTAAGCCGGAACTCATTCTCTGCCTTCAGGTTAATGATAACCGGAACCGCCCCTGCAAGGACGGCGCAGGGTTCGTAGGAGACATAGCTGGGCTGCGGAATCAGGACTTCGTCACCGGAATCCACCATCGCTCTCAGCGCGATGTCAATGCCCTCGGAACCGCCTACCGTCACGAGGGTTTCCTTGCTGTAATCATATTCCAGGCCAAAACGTCTTTTCAGATAATTGCAGATCTCTATTTTCAGTTCTTTCAGCCCCGCATTGGAAGTATAGAAGGTTCTTCCTTTTTCCAAGGAATAGATACCCTCATCCCGGATATGCCAGGGTGTGTCAAAATCGGGCTCTCCCACTCCCAGCGAGATCGCATCATCCATCTCGCTGACAATGTCAAAAAATTTCCGGATGCCCGACGGCTTAATTGTAACGATTTTCTCGGACAGCGGATTTCTCATGGCATGATCTTCTCCCTTGTATCTTCATATTTTTTGGCCAAAACGGTCCCGTGATCTTTATATTTCTTCAGGATGAAATGCGTCGCAGTGCTCAGCACGCCTTCCAGAGTGGAAAGCTTCTCTGAAACGAAGGTAGAAACTTCCCGCAGGTTCCGCCCTTCCAGCGTTACCATGAGGTCAAACCCTCCGGAAATCAGATATACTGCACTCACCTCCGGATATTTGTAGATGCGCTCCGCGATATTATCAAATCCCTGTCCTCTCTGAGGGGCCACACGCACTTCGATCAAGGCAGAAATCTTATCCTGGCTCGTCTTATCCCAATCGATCAGCGTATGGTACCCGCAGATAATTCCCTCCGCTTCCATGGCCGCCAATTCGTTGGCCACATCCACTTCTTCCACTCCCAGAATGACCGCCAGTTCTTTCAGATCAATGCGGCTGTTCTTCTCGATAATGCCAAGCAGCTGTTCTCTTAACTCTCTCATAACTTCCTCTCATTTCCGCGGCCTCAGGCCGCATCCTACTTAAAATGAATTGCCAAAAGCCGCCCTTCCGGCATGAAGCACGGCGCTACAGGCTAACACAGCCGATAAAGCTCATCCATCTTTGTGGGCGTCAAAAATCTTCTCTCCGCCCCGTTATACACAACTCTGTCCTTCCCTGATGTAACTTTCCCCACCACTGCAGCCGAAATGCCTTCCGCCTCCAAGCTGCGCACCAGGTCATTCCCATTTGAGGCTGCTGCCACCAGGCAGCCCATGGACATGAGTTCATATGGGTTCAGATCCAATTCATTGCAGATTTCCACTGTCTCCTGGCGGATGGACAGCTTTTTCAAATCGATTTCCAGTCCGACCCCTGCGTGTTCTCCCATTTCCCACAGCGCACCGAAGATGCCGCCTTCGCCCGCTCCGGTCATGGCACAGACGCCGGACTTCACGGCGACTGCCGCCTCCGGTATGATGGAAAGATGCCTGTCAAATCGCTTCGCTTCTTCCACCAGCCTGGAAGGAAATCTGGAAAGCAGGCGCTCTTCCCATTTTCTGGCAAGGAGACTGGCACCTCCCGTTCCCACCCACTTGGTCATCACCACATCCGCTCCTGGACGGACGCCATTCAAAGACGTTACCTCCCCCCGTTTCGCTTCTCCCACGGCCGTCACCGTGAGAATCGGGCAGTTCACTGCGGGCATAACCTCCGCCTGCGCCCTCGCAACCTGTATGTTCAAGGAGGCGCTGACCGCCTCCGCCTGTGCCATAACCGCCTTCAGTTCCTCCTCATCTGAAGCTGCTGGGAACAGGATTTCAAGCAGCACAGCCACAGGCCTACTGCCGCGTGCCGCCAGCTGATTGACCGCTCCATGGATGCCGTACAATGCCATATCCGGCCCATGGAAGGTGAACTGGGCAACGGAAAAGAGAGCTTCTTTATCCTTCAATGCCAGAATGGCGCAGTCCTCCCCCCAAACTGCGCCATACATCACTTCTTCTCTTTGCGTCTTTAATTGTCTGATTATGGAACGCTTCCATATATTTTCAGGCACTTTACCGGTCTGCACGACTTCTCCTTACTGCCCTGCCTGCTGTTGCTGCTGGGCCAGCTGCTCATTGTACTGCTGAATCAGGATCGCCTGTTCCTCCGGCGTCTTTCCCTCCAGGATAGCCGCCAAAGCAGGATCGATAGTTGTTGTGGGTTCCTGTGTTGTGGATTGTCCGCTGGCCAAAGCAGAGGCAACGCTCTTTACCTGATCGATGCTCCCTGTGGCAATCGCCGCCTGCATTTGATTATAAGCGTTCGTATCATTGGTCGCCACGCCCACCGTCGCAGTGCGGGGCACCATCTTATAGCTGCTGCTGTTTACCTGCTCTCTGCTGACTTCCTCTCCGTCCACGGTTACCACTTTCCACAGCCTCGCCTTGTATCCAATATGAGCCGACTGGACACTCACATATCCGATTGGCTGGGATGTGGTCTGAACGATTGACTCCGCTTCCGGATAAATGGTCTCCAGTACCTCGCTTTCATAGGTAACTTTTCTGTTGGAATCCCGCGTTTCCACTCCATATATGGTAAATGTAATATTCTTATTGCTGGTATAGCCCTCAATATAGATCGGATAATCCGTATTGTTGGTAAACTGAAAGTCCTTTCCCGAAGACTCTGCAATGGCTGCGTCCATGGAAGGCTCCACATAGCCTACGATCATGGAATGGTTATGCCGCTCATCCACCTGCAGTTCCGCCTTCAGCACTGCGTTATAGAGCGTGGTGGATACCTGGCAGATCCCGCCGCCGATGCTGTCCACCACTTGGCCGTTCAGATAAGAACCCGCCATATAATAGCCGTTGTCTTCTGTAAAAGGGCTGACCTTCTCATAAGTAGAGAATGTCTCCCCCGGATACACCGTGGTTCCATTGATCAGCTTCGCGCCGTTCGCTACGTTCGCGCTTCTGTCCGGACCGGAGGAAGAATAACTTGTGGTAAAGGTGCCCAGCACATCTTTCACCATTGCCAGATCTTCCGCATTTCCCTGCGGTTCTTCTTCCGTCACCACCAGATCCACAGAAGCGTCCGTTCCGTCCCACTGCGTGGTCAGGAATTCATATACCGCGCTCTCGCTGGCTTCCGTTTCCACCACCACGCCCGTCTGCCCTTCTTCAATGACGAACTCTCCGTCCACCCGGTTCAGATGTGCGTCCACAGCTTCCACATTATATGCGCTGCATTCATTCTCAATGACGGAAGCGATCGCCTCCTGGTCAAAGGAAAACTGGATCGTATATACCTGATTCTCATGCGCCAGATCCTTCAAATCTTTATAACGCGCAACCACGTTTCCAGTCTTTCCAAGATTAACCGCTTCCTCCACCAATCCGGTGTTCGCCCATCCAAGACCGAGTTCGGCTGCGGTGACCGTTACGGAATTCCCATCAATCACATTCAGCGTAATCGTCCTGTCCGCAAGAGAATCCACATAGGCCTGTATCTGTGCCTGTGCCTCATCCCGCGTCATTCCTGCCAGAGAAATCTCACCAGCATATACACCTTCCAGAATCGTATCATCCGGCCGGGCCTGTGCCTGCGCCCGGACTCCAAACAGGAGCGGGCTTGCTCCTGTCAGCAGCAGAAACGCCAACATCATTATCCATCTTTTCATATATCCCTGTGCCTTTCCGGTTCCCGCCTTCCGTCTAACCCAGGCCGGTCCCTGAAACCATGGTCTCTTCCGTTACAATACATACAGCAGCGTGGGAAGCAGCATCGCCAGCACCACCACAATAATGATAACCGACGAGATCACTCTCCGCGACTTCTTATTATTCATATTTATCATAACA
>USKC01000110.1 GCA_900555195.1 uncultured Lachnospiraceae bacterium | reverse complement strand
CAACATTCAGTTTCGGAATTTGGAAAATGACCGAAGTGTTACGAAAATTCTGAGGGAACGGGACTATGCGGATGGCGTGTATTCGGGTTGGATCGGCATGAGCATATATGAGCCGGCCGGAACCTATGTGCTGGATAAATTGATTTTGAGGGATGAAAACGGCATCTATACGAGATACTGCAGGGCGGAAGATCAGGATGAGAATGAGAATTATCTGGTTTTGCCGGTGACAGCTGCATTTTTGATTGACAATGGAGTTACTGTGACAGATGAGACGGCTCCTGTGCTTGGGGCGGTTGCAGTGTCTCCTATGCAGGCAGGAAAAGAATCTGAAATTACGGTTACGGCCGCGGTAGCGGATGATTTTTCAGGCGTGGACAGCGTTTCGGTACGGTTTGAGAATGAGAATGGAAAGGCGATCAGTGTGGAGCTGGAGCAACAGGGAGAATTGTACACCGGGGTGATTAAGAAGAGCCAGACGGGAGAGGCCGGGACGTATCGTGTGAAAAGAGTGACGGTGAGCGATCATATGGGGAATAGCGCAGTCTATAACGGCGGTGACGGCCCCTTTGCCAGCAATGTATTGTTTGTGATTCAGTAGCGAAAAAGAATGGAAAGCCAAACGAGCGGCGGTTTGTATGCAGGATGAGAGGATAAATGGAAATATTTGACATAAGAACGAGGGATGGGAGACGGACAGGGCTGAGAAAAGAGCGGGAAGCGGTTCACAGGGATGGAGACTGGCATGGAACGGCGCATATCTGGCTGGTTCGCAGGAGGGAAGGACACATGCAGGTACTTCTTCAGAAGCGAAGCCGCAGTAAGGAAACGTTTCCGGGATGCTTCGATGCTTCCTGTGCGGGGCACCTGTCGGCCGGGGATGCGTTTTTGGACGGAGCGCTGCGGGAACTTTCAGAGGAATTGGGGCTGAAGGCCCGTCCGGAGGAGCTCTTTTTTGTCGGACTATATTCTTATGAGGTGGAAGCGGATTTCGGCGGAAAGCATGTTCGGGATCGGGAAGTAGCGGCGGTTTATCTGTATCAGAAGGAAGTGGATATTCAGACTCTAAAATTGCAGGAAGAGGAAGTGGAGTCCGTTTCCTGGATAGATTTTGAGGAACTGAAGCGCCATTCGGAGGAAGGAGATCCGCAGTACTGTGTGTTTGCATGGGAAATTGCGGCTTTGGAGGATGGATTTTTGAAGGCAGGACTGGCAGAGTGAAAGAAAGGCGCTTTCCCTCTGCCTGATTATAGACGCGCACGAATGCGCAGAAGGAGAAGTCATGAAAAAGTGGAAGATGGCAATTCTGGGAACGGGGACAATCGCAGGCACAATGGCCCGGACGATTGCAGAAATGGAGAATGTGGAGCGTTATGCGGTCGCATCCAGGAGCATGGAAAAGGCGGAGCGGTTTGCACAGGAGCATGGCTTTGCGAAGGCGTATGGTTCCTATGAGGAATTGGCACGGGATGAAGAGGTGGAATTGGTATATATCGCAACGCCGCATTCAGAACATTTTGAAAATGCCAGACTATGCATTCTGAACAAGAAACCGGTACTGTGTGAAAAGGCGTTTACGGCCAACGCAAGGCAGGCGGAGGAACTGCTGATGCTGGCGGAGAAAGAGGGCGTATTCATCACAGAGGCTATGTGGGTGCGGTATATGCCCATGCTGGAGACCATTCGGCAGGAATTGGATAGTGGGATAATAGGGGAGCCGGCCTTTCTGACGGCTAATTTGGGATATGTCATTCATCAGGCCGAGCGGCTTCAGAAGCCGGAACTGGCCGGAGGAGCGCTGCTGGATGTGGGGGTATATCCGCTGAATTTTGCCCTGATGATTTTCGGGCATGGAATTGATCGGATTTCATCTACTTGTACCTATACGGCTACCCGGGTGGATGAACAGAATAGCATGACACTGATCTATGAAGACGGCAAAGTGGCGCAGCTGAACAGCTCCATGCTGGCATTAAGCGACAGGAGAGGGACAATCTATGGATCCAGGGGATTCATGGTGATTGAGAACATCAATAACTTTGAAAGCCTGACAGTCTACGACCTGAACCATCAGGAAGTAAAACGGATCGAGCGGCCCAAACAGATATCCGGATATGAATATGAAGTGGAAGCCTGTTTCAAAGCGCTTTCAGAGGGCAGGACAGAGTGCGAAGAAATGCCTCATGAAGAGACGATTCGGGTGATGAAAATGATGGACGGACTTCGGGCGGAGTGGGGAATTCGCTACCCGTTTGAATAGAGCGGAAAGCGGATATGAATGAATGGGCGGCCTTTGGGCTGCACAGGAGATTTGCCAAAATAGCGGATGGCGCACAGAGCGTGCCATCCGCTGTTTTGATTTTTAAGCTGTATATGAATGACTTACGATGCAGCATGCATAGGCTGGGTGAGGCAAATTATGCCTGCGTTTCCTTCTGCTTGTAATGTACATGGAGGAGTTCATGCGCTCTGTTTTCCAGAATGCCTCCGTGATAGAGGTTGTAGATCACAGGATTTTCTTCGCTTCTCTTGACAGGAGCGGCTTTGTCCGCTTTATACATACCTGCCATGCGCTCCTTTTTGTCTACTTTATGGCAGAAGGGCTGACCGGCTCCGGCGATACAGCCGTAAGGGCAGGCCATGACTTCTACAAAGTCAAAATGCACTTCTTTTTTCTTAATCCGTTCAATGAGGTTCTCGGCGTTTCCAAGGCCGCTCACCACGCCCACATGGACCTCACGGCCGTTCAGGTTCAGCGTGGCTTCTTTGACGCCGTCCATGCCGCGTACGCCGGAGAACTTGATGTCTCTTAAGGTCTGTGTATTTTTCTCCTTCACAAGACGGCGCAGAGCCGCTTCCGCAACTCCGCCTGTGACGCCGAAGATTACACCTGCACCGGAGGAAATGGAGAAGGGCATATCAGGCGCTTCCGGATCGATCTCATCGAACTGGATGCCGCTTTCCCGGATCATGTGAATCAGCTCTTTGGTTGTGATCACATAATCGACATCCGGCTTGCCGTCCCGGACGAATTCTTCCCTGGCAGCTTCCATCTTCTTGGCTACGCAGGGCATGATGGCGATGGATACGGTTTCACGGCCTTCCTCGGCATCCGCCTCTTTATAGTACTCCTTGAGCACTGCGCCAAACATCTCCATGGGAGATTTGCAGGAGGAAATGTAGGGGAGGACTTCCGGATGGAGATTCTCCGCAAAACGAATCCAGGCAGGACAGCAGGAAGTGAAGAGCGGGAATTCGGTATCGCCCTTTTCCAGCTTTTCGGCCAGTTCCTGCGCCTCTTCCATGACGGTGAGATCCGCGCCCACACAGGTATCAAATACCGCGTCAAAGCCCAGCATGCGGATGGCGGTAAAGATCTTGCCGATGCTGTCCTCTCCGGGCTTCAGACCGAAGGCTTCTCCCAGAGCGACACGGACGGCGGGAGCTACCTGAGCTACCACGCGCTTTTTCGGGTTATATAGTTCTCTCCAAACCTTGCTGTGACAGGTCTTGATCTTGATGGCGGCAGTGGGACATACAGCCGCACATTGGCCGCAGTTCACGCAGTCGGTTTCCGCCAGCTTACGGCCGAAGGCCGGAGTGACGATGGCGTTGGAACCGCGTTCTGCAAAATCAATGGCGCCTACATGCTGCACTTCATTGCAGACACGGACGCAGTCGCCGCAGAGGATGCATTTGCTGGGATCTCGGATGATGGATATGGAAGAATCGTCGATGGGCTGGGGTTTTCTGGTATTGGGAAAACGCACATCGGTGAGGCCCAGCCTGGCGGCAAGTTCCTGCAGGCGGCAGGTTTGGTTCTTTTCACAGATGGTACAGTCCCTGCAGTGGGAAGCCAGAAGCAGTTCCAGAATCATCCGCCTGTGGTGCTGAAGGCGGGGGGTATTGGTCCGAATGACCATCCTATCCTTGGGCGGGGTGGAGCAGGAGGCGATCAGGTTGCCGCGCTCATCCTCCACCATGCACATCCGGCAGGCGCCATAGATGGACAGATCGGAATAATAACAGAGGGTGGGAACATGGATTCCTACGCTGTTGATGACCTGGAGGATGTTTTTTTCCTGGTCAAAGTCTGCCCTTATGCCGTCAATTATCATATATTTAGCCATTTTGTGTTATCTCCTTCTATTTAGAAAATCGCATGGAAAGGACAGCCTTCCTTGCATGCCCCGCACTTGATACATTTGTTTACATCAATGGTGTGCGGCTGCTTGAGCTGGCCGGAAATGGCGGAGACAGGACAGAGTCTTGCGCATTTGGTACAGCCCTTGCAGAGCGCGGGATCAATCGTATAATGAATCAGGGACTTACACTGTCCGGCAGGACATGTTTTGTCAACCACATGGGCGATGTATTCATCCCGGAAATATTTCATGGTGCTGACTACAGGGAAAGCAGCCGTCTTTCCGAGTCCGCACAGAGCGGTATCGGAAATGGTCTCTGCCAGTTCTTCCAGCATATCCAGATGTTCCATGGTGCCGCGGCCTTCGGTGATATCTGTCAGCAGTTCCAGCATGCGTTTGGTGCCTTCCCGGCAGGGAACACATTTGCCGCAGGATTCATTCTGGGTAAAATTCATGAAGAAACGGGCAACTTCCACCATACAGCTCTTATCATTCATGACCACCAGGCCGCCGGAACCGATCATGGCGCCTACCTTTTTCAGGGAGTCGAAGTCCAGATGCAGATCCAGATGATCTTCCGTGGCGCTGATGCACAGACAGCCGCCGGAAGGGCCGCCGATCTGTACGGCTTTGAAACTGCCTCCTTTTACGCCGCCGCCGATGTCAAAGATGACTTCCCGGAGGGTGGTGCCCATGGGAACCTCGATCAGGCCGGTGTTGTTCACGTTGCCTGTGAGGGCGAAGGCCTTGGTCCCGTGGTTGTTTTCCGGGCCCATGGTCTTATACCAATCAGCGCCCTTCAAGATAATGGGAGCCACGTTGCAGAAGGTTTCCACGTTATTAAGGACGGTGGGCTTTTCAAACAGACCTTTTTCTACGGTGCGGGGCGGCTTCACACGGGGCATGCCGCGATTTCCTTCTATGGAAGAGGTGAGCGCGCTGCCTTCACCGCAGACGAATGCGCCTGCGCCCTGGCTGATCTTGACTGTGAAATCAAAGCCTGAACCAAGGATATTTTCACCCAGAAGCCCCACTTCCATGGCCTGATCGATGGCGGTCTGGAGGCGGGAGACGGCAAGAGGATATTCTGCGCGCACATAGATATATCCGTAGTGGGCTCCGGTGGCAATACCGGAAATCAGCATGCCTTCCAGCACGCGGTGCGGTTCCCCTTCCATCATGGAACGATCCATGAATGCGCCCGGATCGCCTTCATCTCCGTTGCAGACCACATATTTGATCTCCTCCGGCTGGCGGAGAACCTGGGCCCATTTTCTGCCCGTAGGGAAGCCGCCGCCTCCTCTGCCGCGCAGGCAGGAGCGGGTGATTTCATCCACGATCTGTTCGGGAGTCATTTCAAACAGTGCCTTGGCAACAGCGGAATATCCGCCTACTGCTATGTATTCGTTTACGGACTCCGCATTGATATGGCCGCAGTATTCCAGGGCCACGCGGGTCTGCTTTTTATAAAAAGGAATATCTTCCTGTCTGGGATAGGATTTGAGGGAGGCGTCCTGGTAGACCAGACGTTCCACGATCTCATCCTTCAGGATGGAGCGCTCGATGATCTCTTCACAGTCCTCCACCTTTACTTTGATATACAGAAGGCCTTCCGGGTCAATGCGCAGAAGCGGTCCCATCTCACAGAAACCGTGGCAGCCGCTCTTTTTCAGACCAATTCTGGGGGCATCTTGTCCCTCGCCGGCCGCATCTTTGGCGGGAGCTGCAGCCGTACCGTCCGCAGCGCCTTCATGAAAAGGTTCATGCGGCTCTTCCTGAAGAACCACCTCACAGCGAATTCCCCTTTCTTCCATCAATTCTTTCAAACGCGCATAGATCAACAGGGAACCTCCTGCCACGCAACCCGTGCCGGCGCAGACGAGGATACGCTTGCGCTGCGCGCCCAGGGCCTGGCCATAGAGTTCCTGCATCGCTTTTAATTCCTGAGGGCTGTTAATTCTCATTGGCTGCTTCCTCCCTTAATTCCTGAATGAGTTCCCGGGCTTTCTCGGGAGTCATGGCCGCATGGACCTTGTCGTTGACGGTGCATACCGGCGCCAGGCCGCAGGCGCCCAGGCAGGAAACCGTTTCCAAAGTAAAGAGCATATCGTCTGAGTTATGCTTGTCCTCAGACAGGCCCAGCACGTTCCGGAATTCCTCAAGGATCGGAACGGATTTGCGGACATGACAGGCGGTGCCGTCACATACTTTGATGACATACCTACCCTTGGGTTCCAGAGAAAAATTCTCATAAAAGGTGGCCACGCCGTAAATCTTGGCCTCACTCAGATGAAGGGCCTTGGCAATGTAGCTCAGGGCCTCCTCGGGAAGGTAGCGGTACTTTCTCTGGACATCCTGCATGACTGCGATGACGGAAGATGCGTCATAGTCATGGTTTTTCAGGATCTCGTCGAGACTGCTGATTTCTTCGTGCGTTAACATAGTAACTCCTTTCGTTCTTGCGGGCGAAAAGAAATGGACGGCTGCAGCGGAATGCAGCCTGCAACGCCCGCTGGGTAACTCCCCCAATACCTTATTTTCCGGGTGTCAATTCACGCGGAGCCAGACATTTTGGGCTCCGTCTGCTGCCTGACTATAGATAAGGCAGAGATATGACAGCGGTCTAATAAATTTTAACATAAAAGGGGAAAATGAGCCATAAATTTTCTGTGAATTTTGATAAATAATCTCATTTGAGAAAAAACCGAAAACAGAATCACTAATTATAGAGAAGAAAATAGGGGAAATATTAGAAAAAAGCTACAGTTTAAGGGAAGGGAGAGAAAACATTCAGACAGGCCTGTGCAGACCTGTCTGAACGATAAGAGATTTCTGATATTGTCTCGGAAATGCGGAAGCCAAAGCGCATGCCCTACATGGCTCCCGGGCGGGTAATGTCACGTCCTGATTTTCGCAGCCAGGCGAAGCAGATCAGGAAGAAGAGGATCCCGTATACGGTGGTAATGGGGGTGGCCAGGCCGACCAGGGCCAAATTGGTATTGGGCAGGGAGGCCATGAACAGGGAAACCGGAATACGGATCAGGAAGGCGGAGGTGATGCCCTGCACCATGACAGGAAGGCTTTTCCCGCAGCCATTAAAGAAACCGATGCTGGAGAACAGGATGCAGGTCAGGATGCATTCTGCGGAATAACCTTTCAGATAGGCTGCGCTCTGGGCGATTACCTCCGGGTCAGAGGTGAAGATGGAGGAGAGCAGCCCTCCGCCGAAGAAGCCGGCCAGAAACATGAAAATTCCGAGTGCGCAGCCGGAGGTCATGGCGGTAAAGAAACCCTTCCAGGCCCGATCAGGCTTGGCTGCGCCCACATTCTGGGCCACAAAGGCGGATACGCTTTGCATGACGGAGGAAGGCACCAGCATGATGAAGGAAACGATTTTCTGCGCTACTCCATAACCGGCCGATGGCATGAGCCCCATATTGTTGACGATGGAATTGATGACCAGAAAGGAGATCTGCACCATGGTTTCCTGGATCGCGATGGGCACGCCGATGTTCAGGATCAGTTTCAGCTGCCGCGGATAGAACCGGCACTGGGAAAGATGGAAGCGGATGGGCAGATCCTGTTTTCGCAAAACGGCCAGGGAGACGACCACGGAAACGAACTGGGCCAGAACTGTAGCGATGGCGGCTCCGGCCACATCCATATGGAAGACGCCAACCAGCAGCAGATCACCCACGATGTTCACAATACAGGCAATGCCCACGAAGAGAAAAGGAAGGTTGGCGTTTCCCACTCCCCGCAGGATGCTGCTGATCACGTTATAAGCGATGATGACAAGGATTCCGCCGGAACAGATGCGGATGTACTGAACTGATTTGTCAAAGGATTCTGCAGGAACCTGCATGAGGGATGCCAGGCTGCCGGCGAATGCTTCCAAAAGGACGGTAAGGATAATGCCCAGGACGGCGAACAGAAGGATGGTGGTGCCCACGGCACGGCCCGCCTCTTCGGGCTTCTTTTCACCGACATGCTGCCCGATGGTGACGGTGGTTCCCATGGCCAGGCTGGTGATGATGAAGGTTACCATCTGCATGAAAGAGCTGCCTGTGCCAACGGCGGAGATGCTGGCGGCATCGCCGAACCAGCCCACAACCAGGAGGTCAACGGCGCCATACGCCGCCTGCAGGATCAGCGATCACAGCACAGGCAGAGCAAAACGGATGAGTGAGGTAAAAATAGGGCCTTCCGTGAAGGAAAGCTTATTGGTTTTGTCCATATGAATCTTCCTTTCTGCCGGACACGGAGGCTATGCCCGGCATAGTCTCCTGCAGGCGTTCCAAAATATGAATGGCATCCATGGTCTGGGAATCGGTTATGTCCGCAAGTTCCTGCGTCCATCTGCCATGAAAATCCAGCACATATCGCTGGACACAGGCCTCTCCTTCGGGAGTCAGCTTAAGAAGGGCAACCCGCTTGTCGGACGTATCCGCATATTTTTCCAGAAGATGTCTGGCCTCCAGCTCCTGTACCAGCTTGGTGACGCTGGGAGTGGTGATATTCAGCCGGGCGCTCACATCCCCTACCCGGCAGCCTCTGCCGCGCAGCCGTATCTCATGAACGGCGTCCAATACATGGATATGACGGGGCTTCATCCCTTCCGGAAGTTCCGGCAATGTTTCCGCGATCCGCTTCGCCAAAAAACAGGCATCCAACAGTTGTTTGAGAGCTGTGATTGTCATTTGGTTTCCTCCATAAACGGGTGAATGATGGAACCGATCCGATCTGCATGAACGGTCATAAATAATTACTAATAATAATTACTGTGAGTAATTATATGAAATGGGAAAGCAATTGTCAATATATGGATTTGTCTGAGGTTCCTTGTTGTTACTACTCAGCCCTCCGCCTATGCCGTTTTGTCTCCCTTGTTTGTGCCCCGGT
>USKC01000109.1 GCA_900555195.1 uncultured Lachnospiraceae bacterium | reverse complement strand
ATTACCCAGTCGGATACCCAATATAAAGCGGGGGATTTCCCGATTCAGGTGGCAAGGCGCAGCGAGGTTTCCAGAGTGATTGAGATTGCATGAGAGCGGAAGAGGAAAGGAGAAGTTTCTATGAAAAAGACCATCATTACCGTAGTTGGACACGATACGGTAGGGATCATTGCCAGGGTGTGCACCTATCTTGCGGAGAATCGCATCAATATTTTGGATATCAGCCAGACGATCGTACAGGAATATTTTAATATGATGATGATCGTGGATATGAATCAGACAGAGAAACCTTTCGGGCAGATCGCGGAGGAACTGACGGCATTAGGTGAAAAGATCGGTGTGGTAATCAAATGCCAGAGTGAAGAGATTTTCAACCAGATGCACAGGATCTGAGACGGAGGCCGGCTATGATAAACATGTTTGAAGTTAATGAAACCAATCAAATGATCGAGAAGGAGAACCTCGATGTGCGCACGATCACGATGGGGATCAGCCTTCTGGATTGTATCGATTCCGATGTGGAGGTTCTTAACGAGAAGATATACAACAAGATAACAGCAGCGGCGAGGAATCTGGTACAGGTCGGCGAGGATATTGCCGGAAAGTTTGGGATCCCGGTTGTGAACAAGCGTATTTCTGTTACGCCAATCGCCCTGATCGGCGGTTCTGCCTGCCGCCGGACGGAGGATTATGTGCAGATCGCCAAAACCCTGGACAGGGCTGCAAAAGAAGTGGGAGTGAACTTCATAGGAGGATATTCTGCCTTGGTGTCCAAAGGAATGACGCCGTCAGACGAGCTTTTGATCAAATCCATTCCTCAGGCTCTGGCGGAGACGGAACGCGTCTGCAGTTCGGTAAATCTGGGATCTACCAAAACCGGGATCAATATGGATGCGGTGCGCCTGATGGGAGAGATTATCCTGGATGCGGCACAGCGCACGAAGGAGACAGATTCATCGGCGTGTACAAAGCTGGTGGTATTCTGCAATGCGCCGGATGACAATCCGTTTATGGCAGGCGCGTTTCATGGCGTGACGGAGGCGGACAAGATCATCAATGTGGGTGTCAGCGGTCCGGGCGTGGTAAAAACTGCCTTGGAGAAGGTGCGCGGGGCGGATTTTGAGGTTCTATGCGAAACGATCAAGAAGACCGCCTTTAAGGTGACGAGGGTGGGCCAGCTTGTGGCAAGAGAGGCATCCAAGCAGCTTGGCGTTCCTTTCGGCATCGTAGATCTTTCTCTTGCGCCTACGCCGGCGATCGGAGACAGTGTGGCGGATATTCTGTGTGAAATCGGCCTGGAGCATGCAGGTGCGCCTGGGACGACTGCGGCGCTGGCCCTGCTGAACGATCAGGTGAAAAAGGGTGGTGTAATGGCGTCATCCTATGTAGGAGGCTTAAGCGGCGCATTTATCCCCGTCAGCGAGGATCAGGGCATGATTGACGCCGTATCCGCCGGAGCGCTCACGCTGGAAAAGCTGGAGGCCATGACCTGTGTCTGCTCTGTCGGACTGGACATGATTGCGATCCCAGGGGATACCAAAGCATCCACGATCTCAGGCATCATTGCAGATGAGATGGCGATTGGCATGGTGAACCAGAAAACCACGGCGGTCCGCCTGATCCCCGTAATCGGAAAGACAGTGGGGGATCATGCGGAGTTTGGCGGCCTTCTGGGCCATGCGCCTGTGATGCCGGTAAATTCTTTCGGATGCGAAGCCTTTATCAGCCGAAAAGGGAGGATCCCCGCGCCGATACACAGCTTTAAGAATTGAGCACAATCTGCCTTTGATATTCATTGAGGAAGGGCTTCCTGCATTTTCCGCTGACTGCAGCCTGGTAAATGTGGGAAGCCCTGATTTCTTCTTCCAGGAGGGGAAGGAGGGCGGGGGGCAGCACCTTTGGAGCATCCGCCAGCTTGGAAAGCAGCGGCATGCGGGCATGTTCCTTGATGACGGCCAGCAGGGGGGCGGCGTTTTGCGAGAAGCCAAGGATGCGCAGATATGCCGGAAAACCGTTTCGCCGGGCCGAGACCAATGCTTCCTGACGGATGTCCAGAAGGATGTGGGACAGGCACCTGCTGATGCGAGTATAGGTAAGATTCCTGGATTTGAGGAGCAGGCAGAAATGATGCCAGTCCGTATAAGCGTATAGATGCTTGCGGATCCTGTCCGCCAGATCGCAGGTCACATCAGCAAAGCTTTCCAACGGTTCTCCGGACATTTGCGTCAGCATGAGCAGCCGGTAATGGAGCTGCGCGGAGAAGTCATCTTCTGTGACGAAGGTCCCTTCCTGAATGTGCTGAGACAGGATCTGCCAGGCCTTTCGGGGAAGGGCCTGCCGGATGGAACGCAGCGTGTCCGCGTTTTCGGCGGAAGAACTTCCGGTGAGCAGATTTTCTGTAAGAAGCGCCTTCCTGATTGCCGAGGCAGAGCTGAATCTGCCCTTTGGTGCGAGCGCGCTGTCATGGTAGCCGGAACCCTGACGCTTGACTGTGACGGGACGGATCGCACTTTCAGAACGGATCAGGGCGCGGCAGTATTCCACGCCTAGGATGTTATTGGGACGGGTCAGGAGCGTGGAATCTGAACCATAAATATCAGCGAGGGCCCGGCTGCGCGCCGCCGGATAAGAGAGACCATCCTTCTGGGCTTTCAACAGGCGGCCCCGATATTCATCCGAGGAATCTGAGCGCACGAGCAGGGAAGCGGCCTCATGCAGGCGCGAGATATCGCCATCTTCGCTGCCAAAACACAGAGCATCCACACACCCCAGACTGTTGAGGATGGAAACGGCGCCGGAAGCGAAGGCCTCTGCACTGGCACATGCATAGCGAACGGGCAGTTCCAGGACGAGGTCTGCGCCGCAGGCAAGCGCCATGCGTGTCCGGTCATATTTATCCAGAAGGGAGGGCGTGCCGCGCTGAGTGAAATTGCCGCTCATGACCACTACGATATAATCCGCCTGCGTGAGGGAACGCGCTTGACGGATATGATATGCGTGGCCGGAGTGGAAGGGATTGTATTCTGCGATAATTCCAGTGACTTTCATACGATGCGAACTCCTCTTTGCTTAATAGGTTATCGTCCCATCCGCATTCCGAGCCTGGCCGGTCTGTGTCCCGCTACGGCTTCATGGTCAGAGGGACGCAGCGGAACATAGACCGGGTCGCGGATGAGATGGCAACCTTAATTAATTATAATCATAGCATGGAAGCGGATGAGGCACAATGCCGCCGGATTTAATGTGCATGATTTTGTACAAGAAAATCGGAAAAAGAAACTTGTATACAAAAAGGGAATTCGGTATAATTTAGATTAAACAAGAAAGGCTGGCATGAAACGGTAAAAGAGAGGAGTTCTGGAAATGGCGTACATTGATACAATTAAAGAGAAAGCGAGAGCTGATAAAAAGACGATCGTTATGCCGGAAACCAATGATAAGAGAACGCTGATCGCGGCTGCCCATGTGCTGCAGGAGGGAATTGCTAATATTATTATGGTTGGCAATGAAGAGAAAATCATGGACGGCGCAGGATGGCTGGAAGTGGATCTGACGGGTGTGAAGGTGATCGATCCGACGAAGACGGAGAAGCTGGAAGAGTATACGCAGCTTTTGTATGAAACGAGAAAGGCTAAGGGGATGACGCTGGAGGCGGCAAGGGAAAAGCTGCTTACGGATCCGCTCACCTTTGGCGTAGTGATGGTAAAGGCCAACGATGCGGACGGTATGGTGGCCGGCGCCTGCCATGCAACAGCAGATGTGCTCCGTCCTTCCCTGCAGATCCTCAGAACTGCGCCCGGCGTGAAGCTGGTGTCCGCCTTTTTCATTCTGGATGTGCCGGATTGTGAATATGGAGAGCACGGAACGTTTTTGTTTGCTGACTGTGGATTGAACCAGGATCCGACGGCAGAGGAGCTGGCGGCTATCGCGGATACCAGCGCCAAGAGCTTTAAACAGCTGATTGGGGCGAAGCCTATCATTGCGATGCTGTCCCATTCCACCAAAGGAAGCGCGCATCATCCGCTGGTGGACAAGGTGATTAAGGCGGTTGAGATCGCCCATGAGGAGTACCCGCATCTGATGGTGGACGGCGAACTGCAGACGGATGCGGCTTTAGTGCCGAGAGTGGCTAAATCGAAGGCGCCTGGCAGCGAGGTTGCGGGCAAGGCGAATGTCCTGATCTTCCCGAACCTGGATGCGGGAAATATTGGTTACAAATTGGTACAGCGCCTCGGTAAGGCAGAAGCCTATGGCCCTATGCTGCAGGGAATTGCGAAGCCGGTGAATGATTTGTCCAGAGGTTGTTCCTGGGAGGATATTGTAGGCGTGGTAGCGCTGACTGCGGTTCAGGCACAGCTGGTATAAACGGCGGCTGCGGCGGAATGGAAAGCAATGGCGTTTCGCCGCGGAAGGGAAAGGTGTATAGATATGAATATATTGGTTATCAACTGCGGAAGTTCCTCTCTGAAGTTTCAGCTGATCGACGCACAGAACGAAAAGTTGATTGCAAAGGGGCTGTGTGAACGGATCGGAATCGAAGGGAGCAGGCTTGTTTATACGCCTGCCGGCGGAACCAAGCAGATTACCGAAGCGAAAATGGAAGACCATAAAACAGCGATCAGCCTGGTGCTGAAGGCGCTGACGGATAAGGAAACCGGAGTGTTGGAAGACCTTTCCCAGATCGGTGCTGTTGGGCATCGCATTGTGCATGGAGGGGAGCATTTTTCCGGTTCCACACTGATTACAGAAGAAGTGAAAGATGCGATCAGAAGCTGCTGCGAATTGGCACCTCTGCATAATCCTGCCAATCTGATCGGTATAGAGGCCTGTGAGGCTCTGATGCCTTCTACGCCCATGGTGGGAGTGTTTGATACCGCTTTTCATCAAACCATGCCGGAGGAAGCTTATCTGTATGCGATCCCTTACCATTATTATAAAGAGTACAAGCTCAGAAGATACGGCTTCCATGGAACCAGCCATTCCTATGTGGCGGGCAGAGTAGCGGCAGTGCTGGGCAAACCGGAAGAGAGCCTGAAAATTATCGTCTGCCATCTCGGAAATGGGGCCAGTGTCTCAGCGGTAAAATATGGCAAATGCATCGACACTTCCATGGGACTTACGCCACTGGAAGGACTGGTGATGGGAACCCGCAGCGGGGATATCGATCCGGCTGTGATGGAGTTCATCGCACATAAAGAAGGAAAGAACATTGATGAGATCATGACCATGCTGAATAAGGAATCCGGCGTATATGGATTGTCGGATGGTTTTTCATCAGATTTCAGGGATTTGGAAGATGCATATCTTGAGGGAAAAGAAGATGCAGTGCGCGCCCTGAAGGCATTCTCTCACAGGGTTCTGAAATATATCGGCGCTTATATGGCAGAAATGGACGGTGTGGACGCAATCTGCTTTACCGCAGGCTTGGGAGAAAACAGCCCGATTATCCGCGATATGATCTGTGAAAAGCTGTCCTTCCTGGGAATTGTGCTGGATGAGGAAGCGAACAACAAGCGGGGAGAAGAGATCGTCATTTCAAAACCGTCGGATGGTACAAAGGTGCTCGTAATTCCGACAAATGAAGAGCTGGCGATTGCCAGAGAAACCTTTGCGCTGGTTGCAAAACAGTAAAAATTTACAGTTCTATTAAGAAACTATTAAGTTGAAAAAATAAATAAAATTGCTCTTCCTTTTCCTAATAAAATGTATTATGCTAATAGGGCTTGAATGGTCGGTTTTCGTCGAAAACAGCCGGCTGCAGGCAATATAAGGAAAGTGTGGGGCTTAAGAAGTGGCAGGATTTGAGTTAGGAAGATTGGTCAGTGAGAATAGTCTGGTATTCAGCAGTCTGGAATTCCTATTTCGTTTCCTGCCTGTTTTTTTGCTTCTGTTTTATTTGACGCCGGCAAGGTTCAGAAATATCGTGCTTTTCTTTGGAAGCATTCTGATGTATGCTTGTGCGGAGCCCAGATATGTGTTGCTGCTGTTGGCGGTTACAGCCTTAAATTACCTGATCGGACGTCAGATGAAGGCGGATATTACCTCTCCTTATCTGCACAGCAGGTGGAGGAACAAAAGACGGAGAAGGTGGCTGCTGCTTTCCGTCGTCACAGATATCGGGATTCTGGCATTCTTTAAGGCGGGGAGTGCGATGAACGCGAACATTTTTCTCCCATTGGGCATCAGTTTTTATACGTTTAAGCTGGTGTCTTATCAAGCGGATGTATATCGGGGCAGAGTGGCGGCTGAAAGTTCTTTCTGGCGGGTTGCATCCTATATCTGCATGTTTCCTCAGATCGGGAGCGGCCCTATCATGCGTTATGAGGCGGCGCAGGAAGGACTGGATGGAAAACGGATTGAACCGGCGCAATTTGAGGAAGGGCTTCGCCTTCTTATCCTGGGGTTAGGGGCAAAGGTGCTGCTTGCGGATCGATTGGGCATTTTGTGGAATGATATGCGGACGATCGGATTTGAAAGCATTTCTACACCGCTCGCCTGGCTGGGGGCATTTGCCTATTCCCTGCAGCTGTATTTTGACTTTGAGGGATATTCCCTGATGGCGGTGGGGATTGGAATGATGCTCGGTATGCCGTATATCCGCAATTTCAATCAGCCATATATGGCCTCCTCTGTAAGCGATTTCTGGAGGAGATGGCATATGACGCTGGGAAGCTGGTTCAGGGATTATGTCTATATTCCTCTGGGAGGCAATCGAAAAGGGGGGTTGCGAACGGTGCTGAATCTGGCCATTGTCTGGCTCCTGACCGGGCTGTGGCATGGAAACGGCTGGAATTTTGTGATCTGGGGAGCAGTATTGGGCGTGCTTGTGATCGTGGAGAAGTTTTCCTATGGCAAATGGCTGGAACGAAGGATGATATTGTCCCGCCTATATGTGTGGATTCTCATCCCATTAACCTGGGTGATTTTTGCTATCACGGATTTGGAAGAACTGGGCATTTATTTCGCCAGGCTGTTTCCTTTCTTCGGGATCGGGCAGACACTGAATCCCGGAGATATTGTAAAGTACCTGACGCAGTACGGGCCCCTGCTTCTGATCGGAATCATCTGTTGTATTCCTGCCGTGGCAACCGTTTATGAGAAATGGAAACGGAAATGGTTCGTTACGGTTGCACTGGTCCTCCTGTTTTGGGCATCGGTATACCAGCTGGCTAATACGGCGAATAATCCGTTTATGTATTTCCGTTTCTGAGAAGGGAAACGGGCTGAGAGCGAGATGTGATTGATGAAAAAACCGAAAAATAGTCTGTTATTTATAGTTCTCCTGATAAGCGGACTTCTGTTTACGGGGGCAGGTTATGCAGGAGAGGATTCTATTTATTCATCCTATACGAAGGCGGACAGATGGATGACACCGGAAGTGTCTTTGGTGTTTCAGGGATGGAAAGACGGTGTATATCCTTGGGATTTGTTTGGCGGGAAGCACCGGGCGGCCACGGTACAGCTTCCAGATAGAACTGATTCAGAAGAAAGCCTGGCATCCGGAATGGAAGAAGAAAATCAGGGAAACGGGCAGGAAGCATCCTGGACGGTTTCCGGTTCAGAAATTGTGAACCTGGGTGATCTATCCGGAAACGGGCTTTCAGGGAATGGACTGTCAGGAAATGCGCTTTCGGAAGAAAACGTAATGCAGGATGTTTCGGGAAACGGAGCGGAACATGCGCTGCAAGGAAATGATTCGGATGCCGGAGGGAATGTGGCCTCTCAACCCGGGCCCAGATACGACAAATTTGGACAGCTGATTGAGGAGCCTTCGCAGGAGGGGGCCGGGCAGCAGGAGGGGACGATGAATCCGGAAGCGGAAGCTGGTGACAGCCAGGAAGCTTTGCAGGAAGGAAGTGCCGAAGAAGATGCGCTCGGTCAAGACTTGGAGACAGTTATACAAGAGCGGCTGGATGATAAAACGTATGAACCGGGACCGGTTACAGAGGATTATTTTAATGATGCGCTGTTTATTGGGGATTCCCGGACAGTGGGATTGGACGAATATGGAGGATTCCAGGAAGAAACCACTTTCTTTGCAGCTACCTCGCTTACAATCTATCAGCTGTTCGATAGCCCCAAGGAATTCGCAAGTCTGGCGGATGGCACGAAAGCAACGTTAGAGGAGGCGCTTCAGGAAAGACAGTTCGGAAAGATATATCTGATGCTGGGCATTAACGAACTGGGACGCGGCACCACGGAGAGTTTCTTTACGGTTTATGCGGATGCTGTTAACCGTATCAGGCAGCTTCAGCCAAACGCGATTATTTTCGTACAGGGAATCATGCGGGTCAGCGGCCAGAAGAGCGAAACAGATCCTGTTTTCAATAATGTCAATATTAATGAAAGAAACCAGGCCCTTGCAGCAATGGCGGATAATCAGACGATCTTTTATCTGGAGGTTAACGATGCGCTCTGTGATGACAACGGGGATCTGATCGCAGATTACACCTATGACCAGATTCACCTGAAGGCGAAATATTATCAGATTTGGAAGGATTATTTGTTTGCACATGGAGTGATCCGCCAGCCGGATGTCTGAGAACTATGAGACGGTCTGCACGGGTCAGATGAAGCGGAAAGAGGCATGGGCTGCCGGGAAAAAGGTTATGGGTGAAGTTGCTGTAGTTTGGAGTTAAAAGTTTAGAGATAAAAATCATTTATTGTTGACAAATCGGATGGCCTTATGTATAATTAACAAAGTGCGAATGGGATTTGGCAATGCCAGATCCGTTGGGAGTCTACTATGTTGGTGAATTTGTCAGATATCTTCACAGAGGAAGGCAAAGCTGTTGGAATGGAAGTTCCGTTGGAATTGACGGAGATTTCCTTTTAGGGAGAGATGTTCCAAATATTGGAGAAATCTCCGGTACGGCTTAGGCTGGTCAACCAGGAACCCGGCCACGTTGGGATTGAGGCTGAGGCGAAGGTTGTGATAGGCATGCGTTGTGACAGATGCCTGAAAGATGTCCGGAAGGAATTTAAACTGCAGGTTTCCGAAGAGGCGGTGTCTCCGGAGATAGCAGACGCAGATGAAGCGGATGTGCAGAGC